>NZ_JCBANG010000054.1:0-42088 GCF_059760905.1 Achromobacter sp. 1011811831 | reverse complement strand
CCGCCATATGGCGGGCGCGGGCCGCAAGACGGTTTCAGCGCGCGCGCGCCGCGTCCAGCAATTCGACGATCTGCCAGTTGAACGCGTTCTGGCGTGCCTGCCATTGCGGCAGTTCCTTGTCCTGGTGCGCGGTGTCCTGGCCGTCGGCGGCGCTGAGCCAGCGCTTCCAGGCGGTCCGGTAGTGCCAGACCGAGACGTCGCCGGTGACATCGCTGCCGACGATCTGGCCATGCAAGGCCTGCGCCAGCGTCTTCAGGTCGGCGCGCAGCAGCACGCCCTGGTCCCAGTTGGTGCGCACCTCGTCGGCCGAGAACGCATCCTTGTCGATGCTGAAATAGGTATCCATCGGCGTGGCCGCCAGTTCCTGGCGAGCCGCCTCCACCAGCGTCGCGCGGTCGGGGAAGCTGCGAAAGCGCGCGCCCAGGCCCAGCCAGCGCGACCAGCGCGTATCGACGCCGGTGCTCCAGTAGGTGACCTTGCCGCTCCAGACGGAACCCAGGTTGTGTTCCCAGGCATGCGCCGCGCCCAGGTCGCCGGAGGTGATGCCGATGACGTGCACGTGCGACACCTGCGGCAGCCGCGCGACGCGACGCACCCAGGAGCCGCAATGCACGCCCCAGGGAAAGCGCATGTTGTCGGGATGGTTGTCCAGCACCACCACGCGCAGGCTGGCGGGGGCGCGCCCCGCCGCGCAGCGCTCGATCAGCGGCCAGCTCAGGTGATGGAAGTCGCCGCTGCCCATGAAGACGGTGCCGTGGTCGGCGGCGGCCGGCATGCGGCTGGTCAGGTTGCGCATGCAGGATTGCAGCACGCCCTGGCGGCAGCCGAAGCGGATCGCCTCGCGCCAGTCGTCGTTCAGCGCCAGCCGGATCTCGCCGGGCAGGGCGCCGACGGAACTGTCGGTGTCCAGCACGACGGGCGGGTGGCGCAGGGCGGATTGTTCTACTTGGTGATCCATTGGCTGTCCGTGGTGAAGCGGCTGGAAAAGCGCCGGGCCACGGCCCGCAACAGCGGATTGCGCACATAGACCGCGTGGCGCGTGGCGGTGAAGCTGGCGCCCAGCAGCGCCTTGACGCCGGGGTCGGTCCAGCCGGCGATGTAGTGCCGCAGCCCGCGTTCCAGCGCGTATTCCAGGTTGACCATCCAGCTCACGAAGTACAGGTTCATTTCCCGCGAGAGCGGGTACGACAGGCCGATGTACTTGTCGGTCAGCCGTTCGCCGTCGTCGAAGCAGAGGTTCCAGCCCAGCATCTGGCCGGTCTCGGCATGCCGGTATTCGAACACGATGCCGCCGCTGCCGCCGTCGCGCAGCAGCGCCGCGAAGTAGGGCCGCGTCAGGCGGTCGAAATGGATTTCGCTCTGGGCGTAGACCTGCTCGTACAGCGCATAGTACGCGTCCACGCGGGCATCGTCGGCGTAGGCCTCGCCCGTGGGCACGCGCTGCACCGCGATCTGCTCGCGGCTGCGCAGCTTGCGCTTCAGGTAGCGGCGCGCGTCCTTGGGCAGGCGGTCCAGGTAGGCGTCGCCGTCGGTGAAGTCGATGGGCACGTAGGCCAGCGCCTGGCCGTCCAGCACCACGAAGCCCTGCTCCGTGCAGGCCTGGACGACCTGGTCGGCCAGCGCGTTGTCGGCCTCGGACAGCAGCGGCGAGCGCAGCGGCAGGTCCTTGAAGATGGTCAGGGCGTATTGCCTGCCCGGTCCCTGGCGCAGCGTCCGCGCCAGCGCGCCGGGATCGGCGGCCGCCGGCAGCAGCGCGTACTCGCTGACCGTGGTGCCGACGAAGGCGGCGCGCAGCGTGAGCCAGCGCGACCACCAGCCGTGGCCCGGCAGGCCGCGGATGCGCGTCTTGAAGTCGTCGTCGGCCGTCGTCAGCAGATCGAACGGCGCGGCGAAGGCCGGCAGCGGCAGGCCTTCGATGATCTTGAAGCCTTCCGGGGGATGCGCCAGGAAGCACTCGAGCAGGGCAGCCGGCTCGAGTGCGTTGCGCAGTGACTGCCCCGGCATCAGGCCCGCTTGGCCCGCGAGATCAGCTGGTCGAGCAGGGCCATGGCCTCGTCGATTTCCGAACGGCTGATCATGAGCGACGGCGCGAACGTGATCACGTTCTTGTAGTAGCCGCCCACGTCCAGCACCAGGCCGCGCTTGCCGCCCTGGAAGTCCAGGTCGCCGGCCAGGCCGATGTCGACCATCTTGTCCAGCAGCGCCTTGTTGGGCGTGAAGCCGTCCTCGGTGCAGATCTCGGCGCGCAGCGCCAGGCCCAGGCCGTCGACGTCGCCGATTTCGCGGTGACGCTTCTGCAGGTCGCGCAGGCCTTCCAGGAAGTAGGCGCCCGACTCGCGCACCTGGCGGCCGAAATCCATCTCGTGCGTCATCTTCATGACTTCCAGGCCCAGGGCGGTGCCCAGCGGGTTGGAGGCGAAGGTGGAGTGCGTGGAGCCCGGCGGGAACAGGGTCGGGTTGATCAGTTCCTCGCGCGCCCACAGGCCCGACAGCGCGTTCAGGCCGTTGGTCAGCGCCTTGGCGAAGACCAGCACGTCCGGCTTGACGCCGAAGTTCTCGACCGACCACAGCGTGCCGGTGCGCCAGAAGCCCATCTGGATCTCATCGACCACCAGCAGCACGCCGTGATCGTCCAGCACCTTCTTCAGGCCCTTGAAGAAATTCGGCGGCGGCACGACGTAGCCGCCCGTGCCCTGGATGGGCTCGACGTAGAAGGCCGCGTACTCGCACTGGTTGGTCTTGGGGTCCCAGATGGCGTGGTATTCGTTCTCGAACTTGCGCGCGAATTCCTTGACGATGGAATCCGAGTATTCCTCGGCCGTCATGCCCTTGGGGCGGCGGAACGGGTAGGGGAAGGGGATGAACTGCGCGCGGTCGCCGAAGTGGCCGTAGCGGCGGCGATAGCGGTAGCTGGAGGTGATGCTGGAGGCGCCCAGCGTGCGGCCGTGGTAGCCGCCCTCGAAGGCGAACATCAGGCTCTTGCCGCCGCTGGCGTTGCGCACGACCTTGAGCGAATCCTCGATGGCCTGGGCGCCGCCCACGTTGAAGTGCACGCGGCCCGTGTTGCCCCACTTCTTTTCCGCATCTTGCGCGATGAACTTGGCCAGCTCGATCTTGGTCGGGTGCAGGTACTGGCTGGCGACCTGCGGCAAGGACTGCAGCTGCTCGATCATCTTCTGTTCGAGGCGCTTGTTCTTGTAGCCGAAGTTCACGGCCGAGTACCACATCTGCAGGTCCAGATACGCGGTGCCAGCGTCGTCGTACATGTAGCTGCCTTCGCAGCCAGTGAAAATCTTGGGCGGGTTGACGTAATGCACCGTATCGCCGAACGAGCAATAGCGGGCTTCATCTGCCAGCAGGCTGGCGGTATCGATGGACATGGACGCGGATCTCCGTAAAAGTCGCGGAGCGAGTGTGCGCGCCCAAGGTTGATCGACTGTCGAGGAATTGTGGAAGGAGTGTGGAGCGCGGCCCGGTCTGCAACCGGAACGTCATGAACGCTCCACCATGCGCGTCAGCCGCGGACGTCCGTGGCCCCTTCCAGGAACAGTTTCTGCACCATGGCGCCCATGCCCAGCGGCGCGATCTCGCCGCGCTGCACCGCGTCCATCGCCGCGTACAGCAGGTAGTCGTAGGCCCGCACCAGCCACAGGGCCGGCACATCGATCCGGAAGGCGCCAGCCTTCTGGCCATTCAGGAAGAAGGTTTCCAGCGTCTGTCCATAGAACGAGGGCAGGGGCAGGTCGGCCTTTTCGGTCCTGGCGTCGATCATGCGCACCCATTCGGCGTGATTCCAGAACACGTAGTACTCGCGGCCCTGCACGACCACGTCGGTCAGCCGTTGCAGCGCGTCCGGATAGGGCGGCGTGTGCAGGTCGGCGCGGGCCAGCGCGTCCTGCAGGTGCTGGATGGCCCGGGTCATCAACAGGTCGATGACGCCTTCGCGGGTGGGGGAGATGCGATACAGCGTGGCCTTGCTGATCCCGGCGGCGCGCGCCAGCTGTTGCAGGCTGGCCCTGGGCTGCTGCGCGATCGACAGCGCCAGCGCGCGCGCCAGCTTGTCGTCTAGGGGGTCGGACATGGATTTCTCCGGATAAAAAACAGGGTCAGATCCTAATGAATCTGACTGGATTCAGCTAACTGTAAAAATCGATGGTTGCCAGTCTACTACGAATTAAATGAGTTCACAAAAATTAATTTGAATCTAGTTGACTCATTTTGTTCTGATCAATATCATACGGTCCTGAATCGCCTCACCCTGGGGCGGCATCGGAATGCCAGAGGACAACATGACCCAGTTCAGAGCCAGTGCAGCGGCCCTAAGCCTGACCGCCTTGCTCGCCGGATGCGGCGGCCAGGACCCCCAGGCGGCGCAAGACCAGACCATCGACGTGGCCCCGCTCGTCGTCGCGCCGCGATCCCAGGCCATCCTGGCCGACCTGCCGGGCCGGATTTCGCCGGTGCGCGTGGCCGAAGTGCGGGCCCGGGTGGCGGGCATCGTCCAGAAGCGCCACTTCGAGGAAGGCGCGACGGTCAAGGAGGGCGACCTGCTCTTCACGATCGAGCCGGCCCCGTTCGAGGCCTCGCTGGCCCGGGCGCAGGGCGCACTGGCGCGGGCCCAGGCCCAGGTCCGCCAGGCCCAGGCGCTGGCCGACCGCTACCAGCCGCTGGTGAAGATCGCGGCCGTGAGCCGCCAGGAATACGACGACGCCGTCGCCGCGCTGCAGACCGCCAAGGCCAACCAGGTGTCGGCGCAGGCCGACGTCAAGACCGCCCAGCTCGACCTGGGCTATGCCAGCGTGCGCGCGCCGATCTCGGGCCGCATCGGCCGGGGCCTGGTGACCGAGGGCAGCCTGGTGGGCCAGGGCGAATCCACGCCCATGGCGCTGATCCAGCAGCTCGATCCGGTCTATGCCGATTTCCGCCAACCCGCCAACGCGCTGCTCAAGCTGCGCGAGGCGGCGGCCGGGGCGCAGGCCGAGCCCGCGGTCAGCGTGCGCGTCGACGGCACCGGCTACACCGCCAAGGGCAAGCTGCTGTTCTCCGATGTGTCGGTGGATCCGGGCACGGGCCAGGTGATGTTGCGCGGCCAGTTCAGCAATCCCGACGGGCTGTTGTTGCCGGGCATGTACGTGCGCGTCAGCGCCGAGCAGGGCGTGCAGAGCAACGCCATCTTCGTGCCGCAGCGCGCCGTCATGCGCGGCGCCGACGGACAGGCCAAGGTGCTGGTGGCGGCCGAGGGCAAGGCGCAGGAGCGCCCGGTGCAGACCGGCGCCATGCAGGGATCGGAATGGCAGATCACGCAGGGACTGGCCGCCGGCGACCAGGTCATCGTCGACGGCGCCGCCAAGATCCCGCCCGGCACGCCGCTGCGCGTGCAAGCGGCCGGCGCCCAGGCGCCCGCCCAGCAAGCCGCGCAATGAGCGCCACCGCCCCGCGCGCCGCCCCGCATCCCGCGCCGCGGCAGCCCTGAGCCCAGACGGATTCCATCATGCCGAATTTCTTCATCAAGTGGCCCAACTTCGCGTTGGTGATCGCGATCTTCATCGCCCTGGCGGGCCTGCTCGCCATCTCCTCGCTGCCGGTGGCGCAATATCCCACCGTCGCGCCGCCCCAGGTCATCATCAAGGCGACCTATCCGGGCGCGTCCGCCGAGGTCATCAACAACACCGTCATCAGCCTCATCGAGGAAGAACTGAACGGCGCCAAGGGCCTGCTCTACTACGAGTCGCAGAGCAACAGTGCCGGCGTCGCCGAAACCACCGTCACCTTCGAGCCGGGCACCAACCCCGACCTGGCGCAGGTGGATGTGCAGAACCGCATCAAGCGGGTGGAATCGCGCCTGCCGCAGGCCGTGGTCCAGCAGGGCCTGCAACTGGAACAGGCCAGCTCCAGCTTCCTGCTGATCTACGCGCTGACGTACAAGGACGCGGGCAAGGACCAGGTCGGCCTGGCCGACTACGCGGCCCGCAACATCAACAATGAAATCCGGCGCGTGCCGGGCGTGGGCCGGGTGCAGATGTTCGCGGCCGAGCGCGCGCTGCGTATCTGGATCGATCCGGCCAAGCTGGTCGGCTACGGTCTGTCGGTCGACGAGGTCAACAAGGCCATCGCCGCGCAGAACATGCAGGTTTCCGGCGGCTCCACCGGCGAGCAGCCCAGCCCGTCCGAGCAGGAAATCACCGCGAGCATCATGGTCGAGGGCCAGCTCAGCAGCATTCCGGAATTCGAGGCCATCGTGCTGCGCGCCAATCCCGACGGCTCCACCGTGCGCCTGGGCGACGTCGCCCGCGTCGAGATGGGACGCCAGGACTACCGCATGTCCAGCCGCCTGAACGGCCAGCCGGCCGCCGCCATGGGCGTGCAGCTCGCGCCCGGCGCCAACGCGCTGGAAACCGCCCAGGGCATCAAGACCCGCCTGGCCGAATTGTCGAAGAACTTCCCCAGCGACGTGTCGTACAGCGTGCCGTTCGACACCTCCATCTTCGTGAAGGTGGCCATCTCCAAGGTGCTGATGACGCTGGCCGAGGCCGTCGTCCTGGTGTTCCTGGTGATGCTGCTGTTCCTGCAGAACCTGCGCTACACGCTGATCCCCACCATCGTGGTGCCGATCTGCCTGCTGGGCACGCTGGCGGTGATGCTGCCGCTGGGCTTCTCCGTCAACATGATGACCATGTTCGGCATGGTGCTGGCCATCGGCATCCTGGTGGACGACGCCATCGTGGTGGTCGAGAACGTCGAGCGCATCATGGCCGAGGAAGGCCTGTCGCCGAAGGACGCCACCATCAAGGCCATGGGCCAGATCAGCGGCGCCATCGTCGGCATCACGCTGGTGCTGGCCGCCGTGTTCCTGCCGCTGGCCTTCATGACCGGCTCGGTGGGCGTGATCTATCGCCAGTTCTCGGTGTCGCTGGCCGTGTCCATCCTGTTCTCGGGCTTCCTGGCGCTGACCTTGACGCCGGCGCTCAGCATCCTGCTGCTCAAGCCCATCGAAAAGGGCCATCACGAGAAAAAGGGCTTCTTCGGCTGGTTCAACCGCGTGTTCGCCCGCATGACCGACCGCTATTCGGCCACCAACGCGCGCCTGCTCGCCCGCACCGGCCGCATGATGCTGCTGTACGCCGCGCTGGTGGGCGGGCTGGGCTATGTCTATACGAGCCTGCCGTCGGCCTTCCTGCCGACCGAGGACCAGGGCTATATGAACACCGACGTGCAGCTGCCGCCGGGCGCCACGCTGTCGCGCACGCTGGAAACGACCCAGCAGCTGGAGCAGTACCTGGGCACGCGTCCGGCCGTCGCCAACGTGCTGACGGTGCAGGGCTTCAGCTTTTCCGGCCAGGGCCAGAACGCGGGCCTGGGCTTCGTGATGTTCAAGGACTGGGCCGAACGCGCCAAGAGCGAATCGGCCATGGCCGAGGCGGACCAGGCCAACCAGAACCTGGCGCTGGTTCCCGATGGCACGCTGTTCTCGGTGGTGCCGCCCTCGGTCGAAGGCATGGGCAACTCCTCGGGCTTCGCGCTGCGCCTGCAGGACCGCGCGGGCCTGGGCCGCGAGGCCCTGCTGTCGGCCACCGAAACCCTGATCAAGAAGGTGTTCGAGAACCCGCAGATCTTCTCGTACATGATGGTCGAGGGGCTGTCCGACGCGCCGGCGCTGGACCTGCGCATCGACCGCAACAAGGCCGAGGCCCTGGGCGTGCCGTTCGACGCCATCAACTCGGCGCTGTCCACCGCCTTCGGCTCGGCGCTGATCAACGAGTTCCCCAACAAGGGCCGCATGCAGCGCGTGATCGTGCAGGCCCAGCCTGAAAGCCGCACCACGCCGGAATCGGTGGCCAAGCTCAACGTGCGCAACCGCGCCGGCGAACTGGTGCCGATGGAGTCCTTCAGTGAAATCGGCTGGAAGCACGCGCCGATCCAGCTTATCCGCTACAACGGCTACCCCAGCATCAAGCTGATCGGCGATGCGGCGGCCGGCGGCAGCACGGGCGTGGCGATGAAGGAAGTCGAGCGCCTGATCGGCGAACTGCCCCCGGGCATCGGCTACGAATGGACCGGCCTGTCGTTCCAGGAAAAGGCCACGGGCTCGCAGGCGCCCATGCTGCTGGCGCTGGCGCTGCTGGTGGTGTTCCTGGTGCTGGTCGCGCTGTACGAAAGCTGGAAGATTCCCGCGTCCGTGCTGCTGATCGTGCCGGTGGGCGCGCTGGGCGCGGTGGCGGCGGTGATCGTGGCCGGCATGCCCAACGACGTGTACTTCAAGGTGGGCCTGGTCACCATCATCGGCCTGGCCGCCAAGAACGCGATCCTGATCATCGAGTTCGCCAAGGATCTGCACGAGCAGGGCCGTTCGCTGAAGGAAGCCGCGATCGAGGCCGCGCGCCTGCGCTTCCGTCCCATCGTGATGACCTCGGTCGCCTTCATCCTGGGCGTGGTGCCGCTGGTCATCGCCACCGGCGCCGGCGCCACCAGCCAGCGCGCCATCGGCACCGGCGTGCTGGGCGGCATGCTCAGCGCCACCTTCCTGGGCGTGCTGTTCGTGCCGGTGTTCTTCGTCTGGACGCTGTCGCTGGCCAAGGGCCGCAAGTCCAAGGCGGACGCGGTCGCGGCCACGGAGGGCAAGGCATGAAGTTCATGAGCGTCTTCTCCATGTTGAACGCCAGCGACGCCGGCGGCTTCGCGATGGTTGCCGTGCTGAGCGCGCTGGGCCTGGCGGCGCTGTGCGCCGGCGGGTATGCGCTGACCGCGCGCCGCGAGGCGCCGGCCGCGGCGGGCCACCCCACGACGAATCAAGGAAAGTGAACGATGAATTCCCTGCAAGATCTTTATCGGCGTTTCAAGCCGCTGGCCGCGGCGGCGGCGGTCCTGGCCGCGCTGTCGGGCTGCGCCATGGCGCCCACCTATGAACGCCCGGCCGCGCCCATTGCCCAGCAATGGAGCGCCGAGGGGCAGGCGGACGCCACGTCCGACGCCGGCCCGTCGGCCGCCACGCTGGAATGGCGCGACTTCGTGACCGACCCGTCGCTGCGCGGGCTGATCGAGACGGCGCTGGCCAATAATCGCGACCTGCGCAAGACCCTGCTCAACGTCGAGGCGGCGCGCGCCATGTACCGCGTGCAGCGCGCCGACCGGCTGCCGACCATCGGCGCGCAGGCCAGTGGCACGCGCCAGCACAATCCGGCCGATCTGAACCCGAGCGGCAGGGCGGGCGTGCAGAGCGAGTGGCGCGCCGGCCTGGGCGTGACCGCTTTCGAGCTGGACCTGTTCGGGCGCGTGCGCAGCCTGTCGGAAGCCGCGCTGGAAGAGTATCTGGCCACCGAGAGCGGCGCGCGCAGCGCCCGCATCAGCCTGATCGCGGAAGTGATCGATGCCTACCTCGCGCGTGAAAGCGCCAGGGAGCGCGGCCTGCACACCGAACGGACGCTGGCCTCGCGCGAGCAGTCGCTGCAGCTGATCGAGCGACGCCGCGCCGAGGGCGTCGGCAGCGCGCTGGACCTGGAACAGGCCAGGGGACTGGCCGAGCAGGCCCGCGCCGACCTGGCGCGCATGGAGCGCGAGTTCCGCCAGTCCACCAACGCGCTGACGCTGCTGGCCGGCGTCAGCGACATGAGCCCGTACCTGGCGCCGCACACTGGCGACGCGCCCATGCTGGTGCAGCAGCTGGCGGCGGGAACGCCGTCCGAGATGCTGGCCAACCGGCCCGACATCCTGGCCGCCGAGCATCGCCTGAAGGCGCGCAACGCCGATATCGGCGCCGCGCGCGCGGCCTTCTTCCCGCGCATTTCGCTGACCGGCATGTTCGGCAGCGCCAGCTCGGACCTGTCGGACCTGTTCAAGGGCGGCCAGCGCGCCTGGTCCTTCGCGCCGCAGGTCACGCTGCCGATCTTCGATGCCGGCCGCAACCTGGCCAATCTGGACCTGGCCAAGCTGCGCAAGGACATGGCGGTGGCCGAGTACGAGCAGTCCATCCAGACCGCGTTCCGTGAAGTCATGGACGCGCTGGCGGCCACCGACACGCTGCGCCGGCAGGAAGACGCGCAGCGCGCGCAGGCCGCCAGCAGCCAGGCGGCGCTGGCCCTGTCCGAAGCGCGCTATCGCGGCGGCGTGGACAGCTATCTGCGCTACCTGGACGCGCAGCGCAGCGATTTCGCCAATCAGATCGCGCTGATCGAGGTCCGCACCGAACGCCAGGCCTCGCTGGCCTCGCTGTTCCGCGCCCTGGGCGGCGGCTGGCGCGGCGGGAACGACGACACGGTGGCGCAGGCCGCGACTCGGCCTTGAGACAAGGGAGCCGCTGATGGCCAGACGCAAGCAGGGCGAAGCCGGCGCGACGCGCGACGCGGTGCTCGATGCCGCCGAAAGCGGCTTCCGCCAGCGGGGCGGCGCCCACGCCTCCGTGGAGTCGATCGCGGCGCAGGCCGGCTGGTCGCGCGGCGCGGCGAGCTATCACTTTCGTGGCAAGGCCGAACTGCTCAGGGCGGTCCTGGCGCGGGGGCGTCTGCCGCTGCTCCAGGACCTGCGGCGGCTCGCGCTGGCGCAGGAGCCCGTCATCCCCGCGCTGCTGGCTTGCGCGCAGCGCTGGATGGATGCGTTGCAGGGCGACCCGCATGCCAGGAACGTCTTCGGCATCCTGGCCTGGGCCTATGACTATGCCGACGACTACGCGGGCATACGTCGCGAGACGCTGGCACTGGGGCTGCGGGAGTTCCGCCTGCTGCGCGCGCTGCTGCGGCGGGCCGAGGCGGCGGGCGAACTGCGCCAGGGTCTGGACGGCCACGAGTGCGCCCGGCTGCTGGCCGCGTGGTGGCTGGGGACGGCCGCCAGCTGCGTGGCCACGCCCTACCGCGACGGCGTGGCCGCGAGGCCCCGGCACGCGCGTTCGCTGCGGGTTCTGTATGCGCTGATCGCACGGCCGGATCCGGCCGACGACGCGGCGCAGCCTGCCCATGGCGCGGGCCGGCGCAAGCCGGTCGTGAAACGTACATTCTTTGGCGGCGCCAGGACGGCGCCGGGCACGGCGTCGCGCTGACATGTTGTTCCTGACCGCAAGCTACCTGCTGATCTACGCGAACATCGCGGCCGCCGTGCGCCACGTGGGAGGGCGCCTGGACCGCCGCTCGATATGCCTGGGAGTCGGCCATGCGCTGGCGGGCGCGGCGGCCCTGTCGGGCCTGCTGCTCGGCGCCGAGGTGATCGGGCCTCCGGCCTGGGGCGGGCTGACCCCGGATACGGGAAACCGGGCGCCCCTGGCCTATTTCGTTGCCGGCGCGCTGAGTATCCTGCTTCTGGCCGCCTCGCGGCGGCGCCAGGCCGCGCCGGAAGGCGAGCGCGGCCGCGCTGCGCGGGGAACGGGGCGCCTGTGGCTGGCGGCGATCGCCGGCGCCTATGTCTGCCTTGCCGTCGTGGACCATGTGAATTTCTTCCGCGACCCCACGGCCACGCGCAGGGTCGCGCCCGCCCTGGTTGGCGAGGATCAGGCCTGCGTCGGCGATGTGCTGCTGGTGCGCCTGGATGCGGATACCGCCGAGTACCGGTGCCCCACTTCGGTGCTGCTGGGGCGGCACTATCGCGAGGTCTTCGCGCCGTGGCCCGGCTATGACGCCGGATCCAGCGTCGCGCTCAAGCGGCAGCTCGACCCGCCGGCGGCCGGCGCCTTGCGCTGACGACGGACTTTCCCATGGCCAAGATCCTGCTCATCGCCGGCGACCTGACACAGTCCGACCGGATGGCGGCGTTTCTCGCGCAGCACGATTTCGACCCGGCGCAGGTCAGTCGCGGCGATCTGGCCGTCCAGGCGTTTCGTCGGCATCGCGCCGAGATCGTGGTGCTGGACGCGTCGCCGCCCGGCCGCGATGGGCTGCGGGTCTGCCGCGATCTGCGCGCCATCTCGGCGGCGCCGATCCTGATGCTCTCCGACATCGGCAACGGCCAGGCGCAAGTCCAGGCACTGGACGCCGGCGCCGACGATTATGTGGTGAGGCCCGTGTCGCCGCATGTGCTGCTGGCGCGGATACGCGCGCTGTTGCGTCGGCGCAATCTGTCGCCGCTGGCGCCGCATCGGCTGGCATTCGGCGAACTGGTCATCGACTGCGAGCAACGCCTGGCCTGGCAGCGCGGCGCGGAGGTGGCCCTGACCACGATGGAATTCGAAGTGCTCTGGGCGCTGGCGAGCGACGCGGGCCGGGTGCTGTCGCGGCAAGCGCTGATGCAGCGGCTGCGCGGCATCAGCAATTCCGACCAGCGCAGCAACATCGACGCCTGGGTGAGCCGGCTGCGCCGCAAGCTGGAAGCGGACTGGCATGCCTCGTCCCGCATCAAGACGATCCGGGGCGAGGGCTATCTGTTTGTGCCGGAGATCGAGGGCGGCTGAGCCCGGGGCGTCACGCCGGCTTGTCCGACGCCTCGTCCCGTTCGGAATTGCGGGACTGGCGCATGCGCGACAGCTGCACGTTCAGGCGCGGCATCGACGGTTCCAGGCCGGCATGGTCCAGCCGGCGGCGCAGCCGCAGGTTGAAGGCGCGCTGCACTTCCCATTGCCGCAACGGCGCGGTCTTGAAGCGGAAGCGCAGCACGGCCTGGCCGTTGTCAAAGCTCTCCACGCCCTGCAGTTCCATGGGCGACCACATGAAGGGATAGATCGCGGGGTCGCCGCGCAGCTCCGCCGCCACCTCGCGGACCAGCGTCACGGCGTCGTCGATGGGCATGGTGGCCGGCACCGGCCAGCGGAACATGGCGTAGCCGAACTCGCGCGAGTAATTCTTGATGGTCTTGATCTGGCTGAACGGAATCGTGTGCACCACGCCGTCCAGGTCGCGCAGGCGCACGGTGCGGATGGTCAGCCCCTCGACCGTGCCCAGGTGGTTGCCCACGTCCACGTAGTCGTCGATGGACAGGGAATTCTCGATGATGATGAACAGGCCCGTGATCAGGTCCGTGACCAGCGACTGCGCGCCGAAGCCGATGGCCAGGCCGATGACGCCGGCGCCGGCCAGCAGCGGCGTGACGTTCATGCCCATGTTGGCCAGCGCCACGATGATGGCGATCACGGCGATGGTCGCCATGATGGTGTTGCGGATCAGCGGCAGCATAGTCAGCGCGCGGACGTTGGCGCGGTTCTTGCCGCCGGTGCCCAGGGCGTGCTGCAGCGCGGTGTCGGTCAGTATCCAGATCAGCCAGGCCACCAGCATGGTTCCGATGAAGCTGGCGGCGCGCGGGCCGAATTGCGAGCCGCCTTCCATCAGGCCGGCCAGCGACATGTCCAGCATCCGCAGGCCGATTTCCACGAACAGCAGCAGGTTGGCGATATAGAGCAGGGTATAGCCGAAGTACCTGAGCTGTCCCAGGTAGGCCGTGCGCCGGTTGCCGTCGCGGCCGCCGCGCAGGTAGGCGCGGCGGATGACGCCGCTCACCGCCATGCCCACGATCGCCACCAGCGCGCACAGCAGCGCCCGGCGCATGACCTGGCCGCTGTCGTCGGCGGCCGCCACCGTGCTGATCAGCGAGATGCCGACCAGGAGCAGGAACGGCACGAACCACAGCGGTCCGATCAGCCGCAGCAGCTCCTGCAGGCCGCGGCGGTTGGCGCGGCGCTCGCGCGGCTGGTTGCGGATCAGGTGGGCGATGGGGCGGCGGAACCGCAGCACGAACAGCGCGCTCAGGAGCGCCGCCATCACGTTGGCCAGCAGGCCGGCGAATTGCGAGACGCCGGGCCCGAACACGCTCATGATCTCCGGGTCGTGCAGCGAGTCGCCCAGCGCGGCCAGGCTGCCGATCAGCCACAGCGGCAGCGGCGCGCGCCGGTGCAGGATGTCCAGCGCCCGGCTGCGGTGCGGACCGTCCAGCAGCGTCAGGCAGACCAGCGACAGCGACGAGAACAGCGCGCCGGCCAGCAGCACATAGGCCAGCACCAGCGCGCCGAGCTGGCCGACGGAATCGGGCATGGCGACGGACAGATACAGCGTGATCACGAAGGCGATGGCCCAGGGCGCCAGCTGCACGGCGGCCATCCACAGCAGTTGCCTGGGCTGCGAGCGGCTGCGCGGCGTCTCGGCGGTCTTGCCGCGGCGTCCCAGGCGGCGGGCGATCCAGCGCAGCGCCAGCGCCAGGCCCGCCCAGATCGCCGAGACCACCAGGAAGTCCCGGATCAGCGACGGCCATTCGCGCCAGGCAGGCAGGCCGGCGGTGATCTCGGTCCGCGCCTGCCGGTACAGCGTGGTCCATCGGGCCACCGGGCTGTTGGGGCCGTCGAGCCGTTTTTCCAGGCCTTCGGCGGCTTCGCGGATGAAGGCGAGGATGCCGCCCTGGGCGGTCTGCGTATCCTGCTTGGTGGCGTCGCGCAATTGCTTCAGGCGGTTCAGCAGGTCCGTGCGCGCCTTGTCGTTCTCCAGCGTCTGGATGACCTGATCGAGCGATTGTTTCAGCTGCGCGTTGTCGACCGGCTTGTCGGCGCTGGATCCGGTCAGCGCGCCCAGCGGGCCGGGCAGGGCGGCGGAGGCGGTCGTGGCGAGGTTCAGGCCCAGGACGAGGAGGAACAGCGACAGGCAGTGAAAGAGGGCGGAACGGGTCCAGGCGCGCACGATTGCTTCCGTGTTGATGATAGGGACAGGTTTTATCGGAGTATTGGATGGGCCGCAAGGGCGGCGCCGGTCCGCGCGCCGGACCATGCCAAGCCCAGGCTTGGAAAAAGGCGGCGGCGAGCCGGCGCCGCCGCGCCCCACAGATCTTCACAGATGAACACAAGTCTGCCGCACAAATGCGCCAGGGCCGGACGCACAATGCGCTCAGTCATGGCCGAGGCGCGCGCGGGAACGCGGGCGGTCGCGGCCGACTTCTCCCGCCTACAGAGGATGCCCATCATGCCGACCCTTCATCGTATGCAGACCCTTGCCGCCGCCGCGCTGCTCTGCGCCACGGCGGCCGTCTCGGCCGCGCCCGTCGCGCCCGAGGTCCCGCCGGCCGGACCCAAGCCCGTCGTGGTGCAGAGCGACAGCGCGCCTCAGGGCACGGCCGCGCCGGCCGCCTCGCCGGAAGGCCTGCGCATCGGGCTGTCGGATAGCGGCACCAAGCTGGTGCTGCCCTGGTTCGTGACGGAACTGACCGACGCGGTCAATCAGGGCAAGTCGGCCAGCGACACCGCCAAGGCGCTGGCGCAAGGCTTCTGAGGGAGGGCTGCGTCGCGCGGGCCGGGGCCCGCGCGTTGTGGCGGGCCGCCGTTAGTCCCGGCGGCCGCTATCGGTCCGTGCCGTGGGCGGACCCTTGCGCCGGCCGCTCGCCGAGCGGCTCCGAGAAGCGCAGCAGGTAGCCGTCGGGATCCTGCACCAGGAACTGGCTCACGCCGATTTCGATGGCATTGCTGCGGTACCAGCGTTCCTGCCGGGCCAGATACAGCGGCCAGCCGGCGGCGGCCAGGCGCTCCAGCAGCGGTTCGACCGCCCGCACCGTGATCTCGAAATTGATGCCGCGGCCGCGCGGCGCTTCCAGCGGCGCGGTGATCCAGTTGTCGTCGCCGCGCACTTCTTCCAGCATGAATTGCGCGCCGCCCAGGTCCAGGTAGACGAAGCCTTCGTCTTCCCGCTGGTAGACGATGTCAAAGCCGCACAGGTCCATCCAGAACGCCAGGCTGCGCGACAGGTCGCTCACCAGCAGCTCGGGCACCATGCGGGCGAGGCGTGGGTTGATCATTGTTATTGTTCCCAGTTTTTCGAGCATACTGTTAGGCACGAGACGATGGCTTGGAACTACAGAAAAAGCTCTGTTGGAGTTTTTCAACTGGCTAGGCGCATCGGTATCCTTCAGTTCAGGTAAAACTCCAACAGATTCTCTTGTTGGGTTTTCCCACCTTTGTAGGTATTGAAAAAACGCTCCCAGAACTTCTCGCCTGATTCATGTTTATCAGATACCTCAACCAACAAGCTCTCGTAGCCTTCTTTTTGCGCCCACTGTAGAACATCTTCTACACATTCTTGTGCGTACCCGTTTCCTCGATGCAAAGGCGCAATCTGGAGTCGGAAAAGCACTAGGGTCTTGTCAGCATCACGCACAACGCAGAACCCGATGGCTTGATTGTTTGCAACGACTACCGCTCCTGATGCTCCATCGATATTCTCTAAATTCCCCCATGCTTCGGAAAATGCACTCTGTCCCAAGGCGAGAGCTTCACGGTTCAATTCATCTGCCTCAGATTTGGCAGCTTGGCCGTACTCTAGGTCATGGAACGATCGGTATCGCAAACGTCCAGGAGGAGTGCGCGTAAAGTCCATTTTTTATATAGGGGGATAGTTGGAGTGGGGCATAGCCTAACTCATTCTTTACCCTGTATCCATAATCTCGTCCGCCTGCCGCAGCCAGCACGCGACGGCGACCGGGCCGTCGGGCCGGCAGCAGCAGGGCAGCACTTCGCCCGGCGCGACGAAGGCCAGCGGCGCCGTCGTGTACGACACCTTGCCGGCCTCCAGCTTCAGCCGGCAGGTGCCGCAGTAGCCGCTGCGGCACTGGTACTCGACATCGTGCCCGGTGCGCTCCAGGCCCTCCAGCAGCGTCTCGCCCTCTTGCAGGCGGAACGTGGCGTCGGACGTGGAGACGGTCGTCACAGCTCGATGTCGCTCAGGTCGTCGGGCGATACCTGGGCGTCGATCTGGCCGACCAGGTAGGAGCTCAGTTCCACTTCCTGCGGCGCGACCTGCACGGTGTCCGAGGACAGCCAGGTGTTGATCCACGGGATCGGGTTGTGCTTGACCTGGGCGAAGGCCGGCGCCAGGCCCACGGCCGTCATGCGCAGGTTGGTGATGTACTCGACGTACTGGCTCAGGATGTCCTTGTTCAGGCCGATCATGGAGCCGTCGCGGAACAGGTACTCGGCCCAGAGCTTTTCCTGGGTGGCGGCGCGCTTGAACATCTCGAAGCATTCCTGCTCGGTCTCGCGCGCGATCTTGGCGAAGTCCGGGTCGTCCTGGCCCGAGCGCATGATGTTCAGCAGGTGCTGCGTGCCGGTCAGGTGCAGCGCCTCGTCGCGGGCGATCAGGCGGATGATCTTGGCGTTGCCTTCCATCAGCTTGCGTTCCGCGAAGGCGAACGAGCAGGCGAAGCTGACGTAGAAGCGGATGGCTTCCAGGATGTTCACGCTCATCAGGCACAGATACGTCTTCTTCTTCAGCTCGTATTCCGAGATGCGATGCGTTTTGCCGTTGATGACGTGCTCGCCCACGCCCAACTGCGCGTACAGCATGGACGGGCCGATCAGGTCGTCGTAGTACGAGGCGATGTCGGCCGCGCGCAGCCGGATGTTCTCGTTGCTGACGATGTCGTCGAAGATCACCGAGGGATCGGGGACGATGTTGCGGATGATGTGCGTGTACGAGCGCGAGTGGATCGTTTCCGAGAATGCCCAGGTCTCGATCCAGGTCTCCAGTTCGGGTAGCGACACCAGCGGCAGGAAGGCGACGTTGGGGCTGCGGCCCTGGATGGAGTCCAGCAGCGTCTGGTACTTCAGGTTGCTGATGAAGATGTGCTTCTCATGCTCGGGCAGGCTCTGGTAGTCCAGGCGGTCCTGCGAGATGTCGACCTCTTCGGGCCGCCAGAAGAACGACAGCTGCTTCTCGATCAGCTTCTCGAAGATCGCGTATTTCTGCTGGTCGTAGCGCGCGACGTTGACCGGCTGGCCGAAGAACATCGGCTCGGTCAACGGGTTGTTGCTGGTCTGGGAAAAAATGCTGTAAGCCATGATGCGGGTGTTGTCGTCAGATCTTGCAGGCGCCGCCGGCGCAGCCGTCGTCCTGCACTTCGCCGTGCGCATCGTCGGCGCCGTCGCGGGTGTTGTGGTAGTACAGGGTCTTCAGGCCGTACTTGTAGGCCAGCAGCAGATCCTTGAGCAGCTGCTTCATCGGCACGCGGCCGCCTTCGTAGCGCTGCGGGTCGTAGTTGGTGTTGGCCGAGATCGACTGGTCAACGAACTTCTGCATGATGCCGACCAGCTTCAGGTAGGACTCATTGCCGGACATCTGCCACAGCAGTTCGTACTTGTCCTTCAGGCGCTCGAATTCCGGCACCACCTGGCGCAGGATGCCGTCCTTGGACTGCTTGACCGACACCAGGCCGCGCGGCGGCTCGATGCCGTTGGTGGCGTTGGCGATCTGGCTGGACGTTTCCGAGGGCATCAGCGCCGTCAGCGTGGAGTTGCGCAGGCCGTGCTCGCGGATGTCGGCGCGCAGCGCTTCCCAGTCCAGGCGCAGCGGCTCGGCGCAGATGCCGTCCACGTCCTTCTTGTAGCTGTCGATCGGCAGCACGCCGGCGCTGTACGTGGTTTCGTTGAAACCCGAGCAGGGGCCGAACTCGCGCGCCAGCTGCGACGAGGCCTTCAGCAGGTAGTACTGGATGGCTTCGAAGGTGCGGTGCGTCAGGCCCAGCGCTGCCGGTTCGGAATAACGCGTGCCGTGCTTGGCCAGGTAGTAGGCGTAGTTGATCACGCCCACGCCCAGCGGGCGGCGCTTCATGGTGGCGGCGCGCGCCGCCGGGATCGGGTAGCCCTGGTAGTCGAGCAGTGCGTCGAGCGCGCGCACGGCCAGGTCGGCCAGGCCTTCCAGTTCGTCCAGCGTTTCCAGCGCGCCCAGGTTGAAGGCCGACAGCGTGCACAGCGCGATTTCGCCGTCCGGGCCGTTGACATCGCTCAGCGCCTTGGTCGGCAGCGCGATTTCCATGCACAGGTTCGACTGGCGCACCGGCGCGACCTGGGGATCGAACGGGCTGTGCGTGTTGCAGTGGTCGACGTTCTGGATGTAGATGCGGCCGGTGCTGGCGCGCTCCTGCATCATCAGCGAGAACAGTTCCACGGCCGGCAGGCTGCGCTTGCGGATGGCGGGATCCTGCTCGTATTGCAGGTACAGGCGCTCGAACTCGTCCTGGTCGGCGAAGAAGGCTTCGTACAGGCCCGGGGTGTCGTGCGGCGAGAACAGCGTGATGTCCTGCGACTTGATCAGGCGCTGGTACAGCAGGCGGTTGACCTGCACGCCGTAGTCCAGGTGACGGATGCGGTTTTCCTCGACGCCGCGGTTGTTCTTGAGCACCAGCAGCGATTCGACTTCCAGGTGCCACAGCGGGTAGAACAGGGTGGCCGCGCCGCCGCGCACGCCGCCTTGCGAGCACGACTTGACCGCTGCCTGGAACATCTTGAAGAAGGGCAGGCAGCCGGTGTGCAGGGCTTCGCCGCCGCGGATCTCGCTGCCCAGGGCGCGGATGCGGCCACCGTTGATGCCGATGCCGGCGCGTTGCGACACGTACTTGACGATGGCGCTGGTGGTGGCGTTGACGCTGTCCAGATCGTCGTCGCATTCGATCAGCACGCAGGAGCTGAACTGGCGCATCGGCGTGCGCACGCCCGCCATGATGGGCGTGGGCAGCGAGATCTTGAAGCGCGACACCGCGTCGTAGAAGCGCTTGACGTAGCCCAGGCGCGTCTGCGCCGGGTACTTCGCGAACAGGCACATCGCCACCAGCAGGTACAGGAACTGCGGGCTTTCGTAGATGCGCTTGGTGACGCGGTTCTGGATCAGGTACTTGCCCTCCATCTGCTTGACCGCGGCGTAGGCGAAGTTCATATCGCGCCAGTGGTTGATGTAGCCGTTCAGCTCGTCGAATTCCTCGCGGCTGTAGTCGGCCAGCAGGTGCGCGTCGTACTTGCCCTGTTCGGTCAGGTTGCGCACGTGGTCGTACAGGTGCGGGGGCTCGAACTGGCCGTAGGCGATCTTGCGCAGGTGGAAGATCGCCAGGCGCGCGGCCAGGTACTGGTAGTTGGGCGTTTCCTCGGAGATCAGGTCCGCGGCGGACTTGATGATGGTCTCGTGGATGGCGTCGGTGCGGATGCCGTCGTAGAACTGGATATGCGAACGCATTTCCACTTGCGACACCGAGACGTTCTCCAGGCCGTTGGCGGCCCAGTCGATGACGCGGTGGATCTTGTCCAGATCGATGGGCTCCATACGCCCATCACGCTTGGTGACCATCATTGCTGCTTGTTTTTCCATGGCGGACTGCATAGCTCCTGCGGCTGGGAAAGGACGAGCGACGTCCTTCCGAGTGTTCAGAATGTTCGGGTTCGAGATTGGGGCCGACCGCCAGGGCTGGCGGGGCACGTGCCGTCGCTCGGAAGCCCGTGCCGGACGGCGGCGGGGCTATCGAGGCGGCTGGAGTGACAACACTATAGGTAGTGTATCACTGGTTTGGTCTGACTAGATCTTGTGCTTTATCAAGACCCGCGCATTTGTAGGGATATACGGGTGGATCGGGCCGGAAACGCGTACCCTCCGGCCGCCCGGCAGGGGTTCCGGGCGATTCAGAGGGCCGCCTGCCGCATCCGCCGCGACAGGGCGGCGGCGGTTTCCTTGCGCTCGCTGTAGCGGTCCACCAGATAGGGGGCCGCGTCGCGCGTGAGCAGGGTGAACTTGACCAGTTCCTCGACCACGTCGACGATCCGGTCGTAGTACGGCGAGGCCTTCATGCGGCCGGCCTCGTCGAATTCCTGGTAAGCCTTGGCCACCGAGGACTGGTTGGGAATCGTGAGCATGCGCATCCAGCGCCCCAGCACCCGCATCTGGTTGACGGCGTTGAAGGACTGCGAGCCTCCCGACACCTGCATGACGGCCAGCGTCTTGCCTTGCGTCGGGCGCACGGCGCCCACCGAGAGTGGAATCCAGTCGATCTGCGTCTTCATCAGGCCGGTCATCGCGCCATGGCGTTCCGGCGAGCTCCAGACCATGCCTTCCGCCCATTGCACCAGCGCCTGCAGCTCGCGCACCTTGGGGTGGTCCTCGCCAGCGTCATCGACCAGCGGCAGGCCGGACGGATTGTACAGGCGGGTTTCGCCGCCCAGCGCCTGGATCAGGCGCGCGGCCTCCTCGGCGGCCAGGCGGCTGTACGAGCGCTCGCGCAGGGAGCCGTACAGCAGCAGGAAGCGCGGCGGATGCGTGGCCCGCGCGGGGGCGAACAGCGCGGCCGGATCCGGACGCTGGAACAGCGCGGGATCGAGGTTGGGCAGATCGGCGGGGATCTCAGACATGCTTATTGCTCACTTATTGCTCAATTTCTTGCTTGCGGCTTGCGCGCCGTCGATGGCGAACGTTTCGCCGTTTTGGCGGGGCCGGGCGGCGGGGCGCTGGCGACCTCGCAGGCCGCGCCCTGGCAGCAGTGCTCGGTCAGATAGCCCAGCAGGCCGTTCATGCGCGCGAAGTCGGCGCGGTAGATCAGGTTGCGGCCCTGCTGTTCGACGCTGACCAGTCCGGCGTGCGACAGTTCCTTCAGGTGGAAGGACAGCGCATTGCGGGCGACGTCGAGTTGCCCGGCCATGACGCTGGGCGTGAGGCCGCCCGGGCCGGCGACCACCAGGGCGCGGAACACGCGCAGGCGTTGGGAATGGGCGAGGGCGCCGAGGGCGGCGACGGCCTGGTCTTCGTTCATTATTCAATCATACAACGATTGTTGAATTATATGGCCCGGTCGGAGCTCGATGGCGCGCGGGCCATCCCGGCCTGCCCGGCGGCGTGCCTGAGAGTCAATAACTCGCGCGGCCGTGCCCCTACACCGACAGATACCGCAACAGGCGCGCCTCGTCGTCGATGAAGGCCTGGGAATCTCCGCTCCAGGCCACCCGGCCCGTCTCGATGATGGCGTGGCGGTCGGCCGCCGCCAGCAGCGGTTCGAGGTTCTTGTCGATGCACAGCACCGCCAGACCCGTGCGCTTCAGGCCGTCCAGCGCCCGCCAGATTTCCTCGCGCACCACCGGCGCCAGGCCCTCGGTGGCCTCGTCCAGGATCAGCAGGCGCGGATTGGTCAGCAGCGCGCGGCCGATGGCCAGCATCTGCTGCTCACCGCCGGACAGGTGGCTGCCCAGGTGGCGGGCGCGCTCGGCCAGCCGGGGAAACAGCGCGTAGACGCGTTCCAGCGTCCAGGGCTGCGCCAGCCGCTGGCGGTTGTGCGCGGTGGCGACCAGGTTCTCGCGCACCGACAGATTGGGGAAAACATGCCGGCCCTCGGGCACCAGGCCGATGCCGCACTGCGCCACCTGGTAAGCCGGCAGCGCGCCGATGTCGCGCCCGTCGAAACGGATCTCGCCACGGCTGGCGCGGTTCAGGCCCATGATGGCCTTGACCGTGGTGGACTTGCCCATGCCGTTGCGGCCCAGCAGCGAGACGAATTCGCCGGCCCCGATCTCCAGGTCGATCCCGAACAGCGCCTGGCTGGCGCCATAGTGCGCGGTGACGCCGCGCAGCGACAACAGCGCGCTCATGCCGCGACTCCCTGCGGGCGGCGGTCCGCGCGCCGGCGTTCGCTGCCCAGATAGCATTCGCGCACCTGGGGATCGTTGCGGATCTCGTCCGCGCTGCCGCAGGCCAGTACGCGGCCGTACACCAGCACGGTGACGCGGTCGGACAGGGCGAACACCGCCTGCATGTCGTGCTCCACCAGCAGGATGCTGTATTGCCGGCGCAGCCCTTGCAGCAGCGCGGTCATGGCCTCGGATTCGTGCTGGCTCATGCCCGCCATGGGTTCATCCAGCAGCAGCAGGGTCGGGCGGCAGGCCAGCACCATGGCCAGCTCCAGCTGGCGCAGTTCGCCATGCGCCAGCGCGCCGGCCGGCACATCGGCGCGGCGGCCCAGGCCGGCCAGTTCCAGCGCGGCGCGGGCAGGCTCCCGCAGCGCCGGCGTCGAGCGCGCCGGCCGCCAGAAGCGGAAGCTGTGGCCGCGCCGCGCCTGCACCGCCATGGCCACGTTCTCCAGCGCGGTGAAGGGCTTGAACACCGAGGTGATCTGGTACGAGCGCGCCAGCCCGCGCCGCACGCGCCGTTCGATGGGCATGCGGGTCACGTCCACGCCGTCCAGCAGCACCCGGCCGCCGTCCGGCCGCAGCTCGCCGCTGAGCTGGCCGATCAGCGTGGTCTTGCCCGCGCCGTTGGGGCCGATCACGGCGTGCAGCTCGCCAGGGCGCACCTCCAGCGACAGGTCGTCGGTGACGGTCAGGCCGCCATAGCGCTTGAGCAGGTGTTCGACGCGCAGCGCGCTCATCGCGGTTCTCCGGTGGGGCAGGGCAGGGCGCGCGCGGCGGCCGGACGCCAGGGCGTTTCCGGCAGCGCGCCGTACAGGCCGCGCCGCGACAGCAGCACCACGCCCACGATCAGCAGGCCCATCGCCAGCATCCAGTGGTCGGTCAGCAGCTTGAGCCCTTCCTCCAGCAGCAGGAAGGCCAGGGCGCCGGCGACCGGGCCGAACAGCGTGCCCATGCCGCCCAGCGCCACCATCACGATCAGCTCGCCGGAGGTGGTCCAGGCCAGGTACGAGGGCGAGACATACAGCGTCAGGTTGGCCAGCAGCACGCCCGCCACGCCGCACAGCATCGCCGACAGCACATAGGCCGCCAGCCGGTAGCGCAGCGTGGCGTAGCCCAGCGCGCGCATGCGCCGCTCGTTGGCCTGGCAGCCGCGCAGGGCCATGCCGAAGGGGGCGTGGACCAGCCGATGCAGCGCGGCCAGCGCCAGCAGCAGCACGCCGAACGCCGCGCCGTACAGCGCCAAAGGCGTGTCGAGCCGGAACAGGCCGAAGTCGCTGCCGGCGAACAGCGACATGCCGTCGTCGCCGCCGTAGCCTTCCAGCCCGGTGGCCAGGAAATAGAACATCTGCGCGAAGGCCAGCGTGATCATGATGAAGGCGATGCCGGAGGTGCGCAGCGCCACGTAGCCGCTGACCAGGCCGACCAGGGCGCAGGCGCCGAGCGCGGCCGCCAGGTGCGCCCAGCCGTTCTCGATGCCATGGTGGCTCAGCACGCCCACGGCGTAGGCGCCCAGGCCCAGGTACAGCGCGTGGCCGAAGCTGACCATGCCGCCGTAGCCGAGCAGCAGGTTCAAGGCCAGCGCGGCGATGCCGTACACCAGCACCCGGCCGAACAGCGCCAGCAGGAAGGGTTCGCCCTGCCACTGCGCGTACAGCGGCACCAGCGCCAGCAACAGCAGCAGCGAGCCGGCGGCCAGCGCGCGGGGAGAGAATCGAAGCATGCCGGGGTCTCCTTATCCGTGCCGCACCGGGAACAGGCCCTGCGGCCGCAGGGCCAGCACCAGCGCCATGACGACGTAGATCAGCATCGAGGCGATCGCAGGGCCCGCCGCGTTGGCCGCCGCCGGCGGCAGCGCCGCGCGCAGCAGGGCCGGCAGCAGCGCGCGGCCCAGCGTGTCGACCAGGCCCACCATCAGCGCCGCCAGGAAGGCGCCGCGCACCGAGCCGATGCCGCCGATGACGATCACCACCAGCGTCAGGATCAGGATGGGCTCGCCCATGCCGGTCTGCGCCGACAGGATCGGGCCCGCCATCAGCCCCGCCAGGCCGGCCAGCACCGCGCCCAGCACGAACAGCAGCGTGTTCAGCCGCGCGATGTTCACGCCCAGCGCGCCCACCATCATGCGGTCGGTGGAGCCGGCGCGGATCAGCATGCCGAGCCGCGTGCGGTGGATCAGCGCGTAGCAGCCGGCCGCCACCGCCAGCCCCGCCACGATGATGAGGAAGCGGTACAGCGGATAGGTCACGCCAAGCAGGTCGATGGTGCCGGACAGCCAGGACGGCAGCCCCATGCTGATGGGCGCCGGGCCCCAGATGATGCGCGTCAGCTCGTTGAAGAACAGGATGAAGCCGAAGGTGGCCAGCACCTGGTCCAGGTGCTCGCGCGGATAGAGCCGCGCCAGCGCGACGCGGTCCAGCACGAGACCCAGCAGCGCCATGCCGGCCACCACCGCGGCGGCGGCCAGCAGGAAGGAGCCGCTGTGGCGGAACACGGTGGCCGCGATGAAGGCGCCCATCATGTACAGCGAGCCGTGCGCCAGGTTGATGAAGTTCATGATGCCGAACACCAGCGTCAGGCCGGCGGCCAGCAGGAAAAGCAGGATACCCAGCTGCAGGCCGTTCAGGGCCTGCACCAGCAGCAGCGTCGCGGACATGGCGCCTTACCTCGTTCTTGCCTGTGGGGCGGCGTCACTTCATCGCGCATTGCGCGGCGTACTGGTCGGAGACCTTGGACAGGTCGGCGAAGATTGGCCCCTTGTTGACGAAGCCGATCTTGCCGTCCGCGCCCGCCGCCACGTCGGCGCGGAAGAAGCCGGCCGCCGGGAAGTGATTGGGCTGGTAGCGGAATTCGCCGCGCACCGAGGCGAAGTCGGCCGCCTCCAGCGCCTTGCGCAGCGCGTCCTTGTCGTCGACCTTGCCGCCGGTGCGCTTGAGCGCCGAGCCGATCAGCTGCGCCGCGTCCCAGGACTGGGCCGCGTAGCTGGACGGCTCGCGGCCGTACTTCTGGCGGAAGGCGGCGGCGAAGGCCTTGTTGGCGGCGTTGTCCAGGTCGGGCGAATACGGCACGTTGGTGACCGCGCCCAGCGCGTCCTTCTGCAGGGCGGGCAGGGTGGCGCCGTCGATGGTGTCCACCGACAGCAGCGGGATTTTGTCGAACAGGCCGGCCTGGCGGTATTGCTTGACGAAGTTCACGCCCATGCCGCCGGGGAAGAACACATAGGCGGCGTCGGGCTTGGCGTCGGCCAGCGCGGCCAGCTCGACCGAGTAGTCGGGCTGGTTGACCTGGGTGAACACCTCGTTGACCACCTCGCCCTTGAAGAAGCGCTTGAAGCCGGCCATGGCGTCCTTGCCTGCCTGGTAGTTGGGCGCCAGCAGGTAGACCTTCCTGAGACCCATCTGGTTGGCCATCTCGCCGCTGCCTTCGTGGCGCTGGGTGTTGTTCCACGAGGTCGAGAAGAAGAACGGCGTACAGTCCTTGCCGGCCAGGTTGGTGGGGCCGGCGTTCGAGCCCACCAGGAACACGCCCGCGCCGGTCACCGGCCGCGCCACGGCCAGCATCACGTTGGAATACACCACGCCCGTGATGATGGCCACCTTGTCGCTCTGCACCAGCTTGCGCGCGGCCTGCACGCCGACCTCGGGCTTGAACTGGTCGTCTTCCTTGATGACCTGCACCGGCACGCCGCCCAGCTTGCCGCCGCCCTGTTCGACGGCCAGCATGAAGCCGTCCAGCTGGTCCTGCCCCAGCACGGAGCCGGGGCCGGTCAGCGTGGTCAGCAGGCCGATCTTGACCTCGGCCCAGGCGGCGGCGCCGGGGGCCAGTCCCAGGGCCGCGGCGGCGGCCAGCAGATAGATGCGTTTCATGTGTATCCCCTTGCGTTGCCGTGTCTCACGGTCATGGTTGGCGGCGGGACGTCAGCGGTCCAGCCCGAAGAATGTTTGCGTATTGCCGGCCAGGATCTTCTGCTGCACGGCGGGCAGCAGATCGGCGTTGGACACCAGCCGGCCGACTTCCTGCTCGCCCAGCGGATAGGGGTAGTCGGAGCCGAGCAGCACGCGGTCCTCGCCCATCACGTCGATCAGCAGGCGCAGCGAGCGCGGATCGAACACGGCGCTGTCCACATAGAAGCGGTCGGTGTAGGACGAAGGCAGCTGGGGGCAGTCCTGGCGCACGATGTCGCGGTGGCGCCAGGCGTTGTCCACCCGGCCCAGCAGGAAGGCGAAGCTGCCGCCGCCATGGGCGAAGCAGAGCTTGAGGCTGCGCGGAATGCGCTCGAAGGCGCCGGACAGGATCAGCGACAGGATGCCGAGCTGGGTCTCGGCGGGCATGGCCACCAGCCAGGGCAGCATCCAGCGCTTCATGCGGCCGTCGGTCATCATGTCCCAGGGATGCACCAGCACCGGGATGCCGTCGTCGGCGCAATGCATCAGGAAGCGCACCAGCGTGTCGTCGTCCAGGTCGCGCGGGCCGACGTGGTTGCCGATCTGCACGCCCAGGTGGCCGGCGGCGCGGGCGCGCGACGCTTCCCGGCAGGCCAGGTCCAGGTCCTGCAGCGGCACCTGGGCTAGCGCCTTGAGGCGGCCGGGCGCATGGGCGCAGTGTTCCAGCGCCAGGTCGTTCATGCGCGCGGCCCAGTCCGCCGCGGCCCGGGCCGGATAGGCATAGCCGAACATCACCGGCGTGGCGCACAGGATCTGCAGGTCGACGCCGTGGCGGTCCATCTGCGCCACGCGCAGCGCGGGGTCCCACAGCGTGGCGTCGACCGGGCGGAACGGGCGGTCGCCGGCCATGATCTGGCCGGTCGAGCCGTCGCCGTCGCGCCGCAGCCAGGGTGCGTCGACCGGGTCCAGCGCCGCCGCTTCCTGCCGCGTGATGGGCGGGAAGAAGTGCGCGTGCATATCGATTTTCAGGGGCATGGGAAAGACAGGAAGAGTGGGGCGTCAGGCGGGCGCCGCCTGCGCGGCGGGGGCTTGCGTCTTGCCGGGATGCAGCGCGCCGCAGCCGGGGCAGGTACGGCGCGCTTCGTTGGAATAGAAGGCCTCGAACAGCCGCGGCAGGTCGGTGACGATGCTCTTGAGCTGCACCTCGACCCGGTGCACCAGGTGGCTGCACTGCGGGCAGTACCACTCGAAGCCGTCCAGCAGCCCGGGCGGGCGCTGGCGCTCGATGACCAGGCAGGCGCTGCCGGTCTCGGGCCGCTGCGGCGAATGGCGCACGTGCGGCGGCAGCAGGAAGATGTCGCCTTCCTTCAGGTCGACGCGTTCGGGCTTGCCGTCGATCCACAGCGACAGCCAGGCGTTGCCGCGCACCTGGTAGAAGAACTCTTCCAGTGGATCGTCGTGGTAGTCGGTGCGCAGGTTGGGGCCGCCGACCACCGTGACGATGAAATCGGCGTCCTGCCAGATCTGCTGGTTGCCGACGGGCGGCTGCAGCAGATGCGCGTGATCCTGGATCCAGCGCTGGAAATTCAAGGGCGGGCCGTAGGCGGGCATGGGGGACTCCGGTGGCGCTTGCGGACTTCGATGACTGGAAGTCTAGGGGGGGAAGGCGGCTGCAGTGCAATAGAAATTGCGCGGTTGGATATGCGGCTTATCTATCGCGGGGTTTCCCTGAACGGGCTTACCCGGATGCGGCGCGGCGGATCAGGCGGGGTCCGGATTCGCGTCGCGCTGCGCCGCGACCCGCTTCAGGTAGTCGACCAGCCGCAGACAGGCCGGCGTCAAGGGCCGGTCGGCGCGGATCGAATAGCCGACGTCGCCGAACGCGCCGAAGGCGTCGGTGGGCAGGCGCGCCAGGACGCCCATGGCCAGGAACTGGGCCGCGGCGTCGTAGGGCATCAGCGCCAGCGCGTCGCTGTGCATCAGGATGCCGATATTGGTGAGCAGCGACAGCGATTCGACGTGGCGCGTGGGCAGGCGCACGCCGGCGTCGAAGAAGCTGCGTTCGATCGAGGCGCGCAGCGGCGAGGTGGGGGCGGGCAGGATCCAGATGTGGTCCGCCAGCTCGGCCAGCGACACCCGCGCGGCCCCGGCCAGCGGATGGCTGGCGCCGGCCACCAGGCACAGGTCTTCGCGGTACAGCTTGTGATGGTCGACGGCCACGCCCGAGATCGAGGCCATGTCGGCGCCCGGCAGCCGGCCGACCACGATGTCGACGTCGCCCGTGGCCAGCGCCGGCAACAGCTGCGCCGACGGGCCCTCGCGCACCGTGACCTGGATGCCGGGATGTTCGGTCATCAGCCGCGCGATGGCCTCGGGCAGCAGCTTGGCCGAGGCCGCGATGAGCGTGCCCACCACCACGTGGCCGCTGGCGCCGCCGAGCACCGCGTCGATGTCGTCGGCCATGTAGCGGATCTCGGCCATCATGGCGTGCACGCGCCGGCCCAGCACCAGCGCCAGCTCGGTCGGCGTGACGCCGCGGTTGGAGCGTTCGAACAGCGTCGCGCCGAAGAAGGCCTCCAGGTCGTGGATGGCCTTGGTGACGGTGGGCTGGGTCAGGTGCATCTCGCTGGCGGCGCGCGACAGCGAGCGGCGCGCCAGCACGCGTTCGAAGATCTGCAGCTGGTGCAGCTTCAGCTTGTGGCTGAGCGCGTTGGGCGTGATGCGGAAGTTCGACATGCGCGCGGCCGTCCCGGCTTGCGGGCCGGGGCGGCGATCCTGTTCCGAAGGAAGGGCCGGAAGGCGGTCTGGCGCCATCGCCGCGCCTGTCCGCTAGCGCGCCAGCGGCTTGTAGGCGACCGCCTTGATTTCAATCAGCAATTGCGGGTGCGGCAGCTGATGGACCGCCACGGTGGTGCGCGCCGGCCCATCGGCGTCGAAGAACTCGCCGTAGACCTGATTGTAGCCACCGAAGTCGTTCATGTTGACCAGGAAAGTACTGATCTCGACCACGTCGGCCAGGCCGGCGCCGGCGCTGGCCAGGATGTCGCGGATGTTCTCGATCACGGCGCGGGTCTGCGCGCGGATGTCGAGCGTGGCGGTGCCCATGGCGTCGACCTCGGCGCCGGCGATGCGGTTGTCGGGTAGGCGCGAGCTGGTGCCGGAGACGAACAGAAAATCGCCGGCGCGCTTGATGTGGGGATACTTGCCGCGTGGCGTGGCCTTGCCGGCGACGACGGTGGCGCTGACGGGGGAATGGGGCATGGCGGTGTCCTTGGAGGCGCGGGGCCTCACAGCTTGATGCAGACGTTGGTGGGTTCGGTGTAGAAGTGCAGCGAGTGGCGGCCGCCCTCGCGGCCGATGCCGGACAGGCCGCTGCCGCCGAACGGCGTGCGCAGGTCGCGCAGGAACCAGCAGTTGACCCAGGCCAGCCCCACCTTCATCGCCTGCGCCACGCGGTGGCCGCGCGTCAGGTTCTGGGTCCAGACGGCGGCGGCCAGGCCGTAGCGGCTGTCGTTGGCCAGGCGGATGGCTTCTTCCTCGGTGTCGAACGGCGCCACGTGGCAGACCGGGCCGAACACTTCTTCCTTGATGCAGCGCGCAGTCTCGGGCAGGCCGGTCCAGATGGTCGGTTCCACGTAGGCGCCGGCGTCGCGGGCGTCGCCGAACGTGGGCACGCCGCCGCCGGTGACCACGGTGGCGCCTTCCTCGCGCGCCAGCGCGAAATACGTCAGCACCTTGTCGCGATGCTCGCGCGAGACCAGCGGGCCCATGCCGGTCTGCGGATCGCCAGGCCAGCCGATGCGCAGCGCCCGCGCGCGCTCGGCCAGCGCGGCGACGAAGCGCTCGTAGATCGGGCGCTCGACATAGACACGCTCGGTGCACAGGCAGACCTGGCCGCAGTTGGCGAAGACCGAGCGCGCGGTGCCGTCGACGGCCGCCTCGAAGTCGGCGTCGGCGAACACCAGCGCCGCGTTCTTGCCGCCCAATTCGAACGACACGGGTTTCACGCCCGGCGCCACGGCGCGCATGATGGCCGCGCCGGTGGCCGATTCGCCGGTGAAGGTGATGCCGTCGATGTCGGGATGCGTGGTGATGAATTCACCCGCCGAACCCGGGCCGAAGCCGTGGGTCAGGTTCAGCACGCCGGGCGGCAGGCCGGCCTCGTGCGCGACCTCGGCCAGCAGGGTCGCGGTGGACGGCGTGACTTCCGAAGGCTTCATGATGACGGTGTTGCCGAAGGCCAGCGCCGGCGCCACCTTCCAGGTCAGCAGCAGCAGCGGCAGGTTCCACGGCGAGATCACGCCGACCGCGCCCAGCGGCTTGCGGTACGCGTAGTTCAGCGCCTGCCGGCCGTCGGGCGTGTCGGTCATGTAGCTTTCCATGTCCAGCGTGCGCGCCAGCTCGGCGAAGGCGCGGAAATTCGCGGCCCCGCGCGGGATGTCGACCTGGCTGGCCCAGGATACCGGCTTGCCGGTGTCGCCGATCTCGGCCTGCAGGAAGTCGTCGAAGCGGCGGGTGATGCCGTCGGCCAGCGCCAGCAACCGGTCGGTGCGCGCGGCCACGGGCAGGGCGGCCCAGGCCGGCAAGGCGCGCCGGGCGGCGGCGACGGCGCGGTCGACCTGCTCGCGGCTGGCCTCGTGGACCCGGGCGATCAGCGCGTGATCGACCGGGCTGTGCTTGTCGAAGGTCGCGGCGCCGTCTTCGAAACGGCCGTCGATGTAGTTGCGTAGCTGGCGGATCGTCATGATCGGGATTCCCGTTTAGCAGGTCGCGTCGGTTCTGGCAATAAAATACGTATACGTACTATTATGCGGATCTTAGGCGGCGCCTCCGGCGAAGTCAACGCAGGGTTTTGCCCAGGGCGCCGGCCGCGCGGATGCGGCCCAGGAGCCTGGAGGCGAGTCCTTCGCCGCCCGCCTTGCCTACAATCGCCAGGCCTATTTCATGGAAAGCCCGATGACCGCATCCCGTCCGACCGCCCGCCTTCCGGCCTCGTCCCGCGCCTTGCGGGACTTCGATCTGACCCAGGTGACGTCTCACCTGCTGCGGCGGGCCCATTTCCGGGCCGAGGCGCTGTTCGCGCAGGCCTTTCCCGACGAGGACCTGACGCCCCGGCAGAAGGCCCTGCTGATCACCGTCCACCAGCATCCCGGCGCCACCCAAAGCCGCATCGCCGAACTGATCGCGCTGGACCGCAATTCCTTCGCCGAGATGATCGCCCGCATGACGGCCAAGGGCTATGTGCGGCGCACGCGCTCGGCCGAGGATGCGCGCGCCTATGCGCTGGAGATCACCGAGGCGGGCCTGGACCTGCTGATGCGCGTGCTGCCGCGCGACGCGGAAGTGGAGGCGCAAGTGCTGGCGCCGCTGCCGCAGGAACTGCGGCCGGTGTTCCTGCGATGCTTGCGGTTGATGGTGGGGGTGGAGGCGGATGAGGGGGGCTGATAGGGGCGGTCGCTGGCGAAGTGACGGGAATATCACACATGGCCATGCCCTGGCGGACACGATGCGGCAGAATGCTCCTGGCCTTTGCTTCCAGCAACAACCCATTCACATGATCGAAGGGCAAGGGAAAGAAGGCAGGCTTCATTCGCAAAACTGAGCAAGACGTCAATTTCGGATGGCAATGCTGCACAATCCAATTCGCAAACTTCTGGGGATGCCTGCTGGTGGCTCGGGGAGTTCAATCCATGCGGTTTCCATTGTCGAGATGCGTCCTTACGAAGCGCGGCTCTGGCATGGACTGGTTCAGCCCGTCATTCAGAATAGCTATGTATCGAGCACATCCGCGCCGGACGGCCGGGTGCGGGCGGACTGGGATTGGAACTGGCCTCGCATAAGGGCGACCGCCGGTTTATACAATTTACTGGGCCCCATTGTGCGCTGGGGTTGCGTGCGCTCATTGTGCGTGGTCGTGGATGGCCCCAGACACAAGGCGGTCCCGGTCGGCATGCTGGCGGCGGTCCCGAATCTCGAGACGACGGCATTCGGCCTCAAGGAGGGGCGGGCCTTCACGTGGTTCCTGGCGGATGCTCCCAAAGAGCTGTATACGGAGGTTTTGCGCATGCCCGTACTCCAGGACGTCGCCCGAGTGTTGATAGATTGCACCATCCAACTGGCGTTGGATGACGGCCATGGCGGTTCGCTGATCCTGCATGCGTCGCCCGACGGCGGCCCCCGGCTCCAGCAGTTCTACCTGCGTCTGGGCATGCAACAGCTTCCCGAGGGGGCGGGCGCCGTTACCCCGCTGCGATTCCGGCATCGTACTGACGAGTACTTCCTGTTCGACGACGTCCAGGCCGCTGCATTCTGCAGTACATTCGAAGGGCAGCGGTAGCCTGGAAGCAGCCTATTGTGCCTATCTCGCATGACTAACTTCGTCACCCGCATAGACCCGAAAGTGTTGGCGGCCGCCCTTCAGGAAATCGAGGGGCGGGGCTTTGATTTGTCCACGGAAAGCGGTCAGAAGGATGCGCAAGCCGTTGTGGAGCGTTTGCTGGCAAGCGATGAGTCCGAAGCGCGATTGGTTGGTGCGATCGTCAGGTTGGAAGACGGGCTTCAATCGGGTCAGAAGCATGAGATTGAGCGCAAGGTCGCCGGAACATCGATCAAGCAGGCTTCCATTCGTGATTCCTGGGTTGCCGCCCAGGGCTCGTCTTCGTCGCTCGTTCCGCCCATGGGTTCACCAGAGTTTGACCGGTATGTCGACGCAGCGGGCGCGCATGAGTCCATGACTTTGCAGGAAAAGTCCGCCGCGACGCCTCGCGAATCATGGCTCTTGTACTACCACTACCGTGATTTCGACAGGATCCTGCGCAATGCTGAAAACCGCTTGCAAGCCTATGCGCTCAAGGACAGGCGGTCTTTTGTCGATCGGTTGAGCGCGGCTTTCGACGGTTTCGTCAATTCAGGCAAGCGCGAAGAAAGCACCAGTGTGACGCACTATCCGGGTCGGTTCGTCGTGGAGGTCAAGCTCCGCAGCGACGCGGCGCGGTGGGTGTCCTCATTGTTGGAGGATGGCCTGCTTGTGCGTTTGCAAAGCAGCGGTGACCAGCCCGTCGAGATCATGCTGCGCATCGGGTCCGATGCGGCGCCGGAGAATGAACTCCTCAGGGCCTTCGAGAGCAAGCCGGGACTCGGGGTGAAGCTTATCCATACAGCCCGGCGAGCCTTGCTTGAAGAGGCGGGAGCCGCCCGCCCGGAGTCTCCTCGCCCTTGACGTCAGGGCTCGCTGTGCTTCACCCTTGATCGGCGCGCGGCAGTCCACCGAACGGTGGACGCCAATCCTTCAACCACAGCTGACGTGACGATTGCACGCGTAGCTCAAATAGACGGTGTGACCAACCCATGAATGTTCGACGCATGCTGCTGGTGCTTGCCACGCTGACCCTGTCGCCTGCGTTCAACGCCCAGGCCAACGCCGGGACGGCGGCCTGGACGCCGCCGGGTCCGACCGCCTGCCGATTCTCCGGCTGGACGGTCAATGACAAGCCCGCGATCGAGGTGCGCGCGGGGGCGTCGGCGACCTCCAAGGTGGTCGGCAGCCTGCCGACCACGCGCGGCGAGGGTCTCGATCCGGCCTTGGACTACTACAGCGTCACGTTCGACCTGGTCGAGGCGCGCGATGGCTGGCTCAAGATCAAGGGCGCCAGCGACGAGATGAGCGACAAGCCCCGGCCGGTGTACCAAGGCGAGGGATGGATCAAGGCCGGGGACATGCAGGTCGGCGTGCAGTCGGCGCGCGGATACGCGCGTCCCGACGCCGGCAGCGAGCGGCTGCTCGACCTGAAGGGCGACTGGCTGCGCGACCGGGTCGCGCTGCGCGGCATCGTCGCCTGCGACGGCGAATGGCTGCTGCTGGACTACGAGATGCGCAACGACGAGAAGCTGGAGCCGCTGGCGCCCAAGGACCGCAAGCGGGGGCGGGCGTGGTTCCGCGGCATCTGCGGGTCCGAGGAGACCAGCTGCGACATGCGCTCGGTCGACCCGTAGCCGAACGCGCCGGGCAGTATTTGAATCTGTCGAAATCGCCCGGTTCTTTCTTCGTGGTGGCCGCCCGGATACGCCCAATAGCCGATACGAATCTGCCGCACCATGGTCTCCCATTCCGGAGCCATCCGGATAAGCGCGCGCATCGCCAGGGTCTGCACTGAATGACAAATCTCCATGCACGCACGGACAAGTGCCTGACCGGAGACTGGCACTATCCTGGCCTTCGTACATCTTTGCCCGACGAAGGACCCGCACTCGGAAAAAGCGCGTGGCTCGCATGCGAAACGGCAGCATCCAAGGAGACACCATGAGCAACGATGGGCAATTTCCCCGAACGATTCTCTCCCGTCGCCGCTTCATGCAGGCCATGGGCGTCGCCAGCGGCACGCTGATGGTCGGCGGCCTGATGGGAGCAAGGGTCAACGCGGCGCAGGACCGGTCGGACAGTTTCGACTACGTCATCGTCGGCGCCGGATCGGCCGGCTGCGTGCTGGCCAACAGGCTGACCGAGGATCCCGGCGTGAAGGTGTTGCTGATCGAGGCCGGCGGCCCCGACAACTCCGAAAAGATCTCCACGCCGCTGCGCCTGATCGAGCTCTGGAAGAGCCCCTATGACTGGGCCTACGACACCGTGCCGCAGGCGCATGCCCATGACCGCAAGCTGTTCTGGCCGCGCGGCAAGACCCTGGGCGGCAGCAGTTCGCTCAACGGCATGATCTATGTGCGCGGCCATGCCTCGGTCTACGACGCCTGGGAAAGGCAGGGCAACCCCGGCTGGGGCTATCAGTCCGTGCTGCCCTATTTCAAGAAGTCGGAAGACTATGACCGGGGCGCCGATGACTATCATGGGGCCGGCGGCCTCATGCACGTGACGACGCAGTACCAGCCCCATGTCGTGACCCAGGCCATGGTGGATGCCGCCGTGCAGGCAGGCCATCCGCTCAACCGCGACCACAACGGCGCGGATATCCTGGGCGTGGGCTTCAATCACCTCACCATCAAGGACGGCAAGCGCGTCAGCACCGCCGTGGCCTTCCTGCGTCCGGCGCTGGAGCGGCCCAACCTGTCGCTGATCACCAATGCGCGCGTGCACCAGCTGTCGTTCGAGGGCAAGCGCTGCGTCGGCGTGGTCTATGAGCAGGGCAATGGGTTCTATCGCGCGGGCGTGCGGCGCGAAGCCATCCTGTCGGGCGGCGCCATCGAGTCGCCGCGCGTGCTGATGCTGTCCGGGGTGGGGGAAGCGGCGCAATTGCGCCAGCACAATATCAGGGTGGTGCATGACTTGTCCGGCGTGGGCAAGAACCTGCACGATCACATGCTGGTGCCGGTCATCTACGAAGGCAGGCAGGCCATTCCCGCGCCGGACGACCCCGGCCTCACCGTCCTGCACGCGCAGCTGTTCGCCAAGACGGATCCGGCGCTGGACGGACCGGACATGCAGCCCCTGTTCTTCAACGTGCCGTACTACACGCCTGAACAGACCGGTCCCGCCAATGCCTTCACCCTGTGCGCGGCCTGCGTGATGCCGACCAGCCGGGGCCAGCTACGCTTGACCGGCGCCGGCGTGGACGATCGCCTGCTGCTGGATCCCAACGTGTTGGCCACCCAGCATGACGTCGACGTGCTGGTCGCCTCGATCCGGCAGATGCGCCAGATCGCCGCCCAGCCCGCCTTGCAGCCCTGGCGCGGACGCGAAATCTATCCGGGCGAGGACAAGCAGACCGACAAGCAGCTGGCCGACTATGTGCGCAGCGCCGTGGTGTCCTATCACCATCAGGTCGGCACCTGCGCCATGGGCAGGGACCCCGCCGCCGTGGTGGATCATGAACTGAGGGTGCATGGCCTGAAGGGCGTGCGGGTGGTCGATGCTTCGATCATGCCCATGGTCACCTCGGGCAATACCAATGCGCCCGTCATCATGATCGCCGAGAAGGCGGCCGACATGATCAAGTCCGCCGCGCGCGCGGGCTGAGGCCTGCGCGCGGGCACACTAGTCCAGCAGGTCGGAGTAGTCGCCCGTTTCGTAGTCTTTCAGCATGGTCCACGGCGCGGGGGACGGCGCGGCCGCGTCGGTCACCGTGACCCGGCTGACCGAGAGACCGTGCGGGCCCTGGATCTCGATCCGGCGCGCGTACTGCCCCTGGATATCCCAGTCGATGAGGACCTGCGATTCGCCGCGCGCCTGGCGGTAGCGCTGCACGCCTTGGGCCGGCGCGCCGTCGGGCTGCATGCGCTGCAATTGCCTCGGGTCCGCGACGCCATTGGTGGCCGCCCAGGAGCCGTTGTAGCCGACGTTGCCGTAGTTGGCCTCGTCGATGTCCAGCACCTTGTGCTGCTTGCGCAAGACCATGCGCACCTGATCCTTGCCGGCGGCATCGCGCTGCACCCAAAGGGGGGAGCCCGTCGTGTTCGCATGCGAATGGCCGGCATGCGGATCCTGGCCCGCGTGTCCGTCGTGCCCATGTTCCACGCTGGCGCGCAGCGCGGCCGGATAGTCGCGCTCGATCCACACCAGGTCCGCGCGCCGGTACATCAGGTCGGCGTAGCGGGTTTCACGCTGCACGCCGTCGCTGCCGATCGACGACGCATAGCGTTCGATGCGCAGGTTGAGATCGGGCGGGGCGGGCGCCGGGGCGGCCTGGGCCGGTTCGGGCGCATTGTCCGCCGCGCCCGCCGCCGCCGGCAGGCAGGCCAGCAGCAGGCAGGCGAGGCCGCGCCTGGCGGTTGCGTTCAAGGGCTTCACAGGCCGGCCGCCTCGCGGACCTTGCCGAACACCTTGGTGTTGTCCATGGTGCCCTTGAAGATCTTCGCGCCAGCGCCGCCCGCGAACAGCATGACGTCGCCGCCGCCGTGGGTTTCCGCGCCGGGCTTGCCCAGCACGACGCCGACTTCCTGCAGGAAGTTGTCGTCAAGGGTGTTGACGTTGCTCAGATCGTCGCGCGCGGCGCCGCGCGCCGGCGCGATCCAGGCCTTGTTGCCGTCTTCCGGGTTGGTCTTGCTGTCCGCGTCGGTGTTCGGGCGGCCGCCGTTGCCGAACACCAGCGTGGTGTAGGGCTTGCCGTCGGCGGCCAGCGCGGGCTTGCCATCCGCATAGGACTTTACCGTGCCCAGGATGGGGTTGCCGATCTTGGGATAGCCGTTGAACGCGATGGCATGGTCATGGTCGGCGGTGACCACGATCAGCGTGTTCTTCAGGCCGGGGTCCTTCTTTTCCATGAAATCCAGCGCGGTCTGGATCGCGCTGTCGAAGGCCAGCGTGTCTTCCAGCGCGCGCTTGGCGTTGGTGCCGTGCAGCGCATGGTCGATGCGGCCGCCTTCCACCATCAGGAAGAACCCATTGCTGTTCTTGCTCAGCACGCCCAGCGCCTTGTCGGTCATCTCGGCCAGGCTGGGCTGGTCATAGCCCAGGGCCGGCTTGACGCGGTCCAGCTCATAGGCCATCTCGCTTTGCGAGAACAGGCCCAGCAGCTTGCCGGTGGCGGCGGGATTCAGCGCGCGCAGCGCGGTGCCCGTGTCGACGTAGGTATAGCCCTTGGCCTGGAAGGCCGTCACCAGGTTGACGCCGTCGGTGCGCTTGCTGGCCGGGTTGAGCGGCTTGGGCAGATAGTTGCGCTGTCCGCCGCCCAGCAGCACGTCGATGCCGTCGCCGAGACGGGTGTTGTAGTTCGCGTGTCCCGGCGTCGATTGTTCGGCGATGGTGTTGTAGCCGTTGCGGTTGCACACGTGGGCATAGGTGGTGGCCGGGGTGGCGTGGCCGACGCGCGTGGTCGACACGGCGCCGACCGCGCGGCCCTTGGCCTTGGCCAGCTCCAGCAGCGTCTGGGCGGGCGTGCCGTTGGTCGGAGGGCAGGTGCTGTCTTCGCCCGAGACGTATTGCTTGCCCGTGCCATCCACGGCCACCGTGTCGGACGACATGGAAATGACCTCGTTGCGCATCTTCACGCCGGTCATGTAGGCGGCCATGGACGGGGCGCTGTCGGTGGTCTGGCCATCCAGCGAAAAGGTCTTGATGCGGGCGGCGTAGGGCAGCAGCTGCATGGAAAGGTTGGCGCGCTCCGGACTGACCAGCGAGCCGGGCTGGGCGGCAAGCTGCTTCTCGCCCTTGTAGATGCGGGCGGCGGTCACGGTGACGGGGCCCATGCCGTCTCCCAGGAAGAAGATGACGTTCTTGGCTTCGCCCGCGGCGTGGGCGAGCGGGGCGCCCGCCGCCAGGGGCAGGGCGAGCAGGACGGCGCGGCTGAGGCGGGAAATGCAATGGTTCATGATCGTGTCCTTCTGCGTTTTCGGTTCGCGGTGCGAGGTCGTCTTCATCACAGATTGACTGCCTTGCGGATCAGGCCGAATACGTCGGTATTGGCGATCACGCCCGAGAACTTGTCGGCGTTCAGGCCGATGGCGCCCAGGAACACATCGGCGCCGCCGTGGGTTTCCGAGTCGCTGGCCGGATCCATCGGGATCACCGCTTCCTGCAGGTAGTTCTTGTCTTCCAGCGCGGTGTCGTCGATCGGGCCGCGCGTCGCCAGGCGCTTGGGACCGTTGCCGAAGCCGATGATGGTGTAGGGGTTGCCGTCCACGTCCTTGGTCGGCGCGGCCGGACCGACGTAGTTCTTGACCAGGCCCAGCACGCCAGGCTTGCCCGGCTCGGTCTTGCCGGTGCGGGCCGCGTAGCCGTTCATCTGCAGCGTATGGTCATGGTCGGCGGTGGCGACGATGAGCGTGTTCTTCAGATCCGGATCCACCTTGCGCATCTTGTCCAGCGCGAGCTTGATCGAATCGTCGAAGGCCACGGTATCCTGCAGCGCGCGGCGCGCGTTGGTGGCGTGCAGCGCGTGGTCGATGCGGCCGCCTTCCACCATCAGGAAGAAGCCCTTGTTCCTGGCGGCCAGCGCGTCGATCGCCTTGCCGGTCATGTCCGCCAGGCTGGGCTCCTTGGCCGGGTCGCGGTCCAGGTCGTAGGCCATGTGGCTCTTGGTGAAGAGGCCGGCGATCTTGCGGCCGTCGGTGGGCAGCGCGTCGAAATCGGCGCGGTTCGCGGCGTAGCCGTACTTGGTCTTGATCTCGTCGATGAGATTGCGCTTGTCGTTGCGCTTGCCGCCGTTTTCCTTGGGCAGGAAGTAATCCGTGCCGCCGCCGAAGAATACGTCGATGCCGTCGTTCAGCCTGGCGTTGAAGCCGGCGCCGCCGGGCACCAGCGCCGCGGCAATGGTGTTCTCGGCATCGCGGTGGCAGACGTGCGAGTAGGTGGCGGCGGGCGTCGCGTGCGTGATGCGGGTGGTCGTGACCACGCCGGTGCCGTAGCCCTTGGCCTTCATGATTTCCAGCAGCGTTTCCACCGGCGTGCCGTTGCCGGCCGGGCAGGTGGCGTCATAGCTGGCGTGGTAGGGCTTGCCGTTGGCGTCGGTGGCCTTGGTGTCCGCGCTCATGGAGATGACTTCGTTGTTCATCTTCACGCCGGTCATGTAGGCGGCCATGGAGGGCGCGCTGTCCGTCACCTGGGCATCGTTCGAGTACGTATGGACAAACGCTGTTTCCGGCAGCGTGTCGATGGTCAGGTCGCCATCTTCGCCGACCTTGTAGATGCGGGCGGCGGTGAGTGTCGTGATGCCCATGCCGTCTCCCAGGAAGAACAGGATGTTCTTGGGCGCCTGCGCGACAGGCGGCGTTGGCGTCGGCGTGGATGCCTTGTCGTCATCGCTGGAGCATGCCGCGACCAGGGCGGTCGCGGCCAAGGCGGACATCAGTGTCTTGGCGCGGATCATGAAAGGTTCTCCCCTGTAGGCAGCCGCGACTTTGAGGGAAAACTGTTTCAGGTGGATGAAAGGCGGGTCCCTTGCGTGAAATATTCGCCGGCGGGCTGGCTGAGTCCCGGATGGTCCGCGCCCCGCGTCACCGCGGCCCAAAGCATGTCGAATCCCGCCATCTTGTACGCCTCGGCATGTTGCGGCTGGGCCACGGCCAGGCGCACCGTCGTGTCGGCGATGGCTTTCTCCGTCGCGTCGGAAAGCGCCCATGCTTCCCGCTCCGTCAGGCCGGCAAAGCGTCGTCGGCAGGCCTGGACTTCCGGGAGGGGATACAGCGTTTCCGCTCTGCGCAACTGCCCGGCCGTCAGGCGGTCCGATGCCAGCAATTGATTGATCGTGGAATACGCGTCGGGATCGGCCGCGCCCCAGTCGATATAGCGGTTCCAGATGGATTCCGCGGTCTGTCGCGATGACAGGCCGGGAGGCAGCGAGGCGAGGCTCGCCTCCAGGTCCTGGAGCAGGTGCTCGAAGACCGCCGACAGCAAGATGTCCTTGGTCGAAAAATACAGGAACAGCGTGCCCTCCGCGACGCCGGCGTACCGGGCGATCATCACGGTGGACGCGCGCAGTCCTTGCGTCGCGATCGTCTTGACGGCCGAGCGTAGCAAGGCCATCTCCTTGTCTTTGCTTCTAGGGCGGGCCATGGTCAAAGGAGGCGTTGGGTGTGATCACGCCACCTTGCATCGACGCCTTCATCCGACCAGGCGATCCGTAGCGATGCTGGCGGGTCAGCTCGATGAGGCCGGCGTGTAGCAATTTTCTCGGTGAGTCTATTTTGATTCTATAGATTCAGTCAACAATAAATTGAATCTATAATGAATCATTTTCCGACGCCGGATGCAGGCGTCCAACCTTCGCGCCTTCCCGATCATGCTCATCACGCTCGAATCACCCGATCAACCGGATGTCATTGCCCTGATTGCCGAGTTGGACGCCTATCAGGACACCTTGTATCCGCCGGAAAGCCGCCACGTCTTTGACTTGGCCGGGCTGAAACAGCCGAACGTCCTATTTGCCGTCGCGCGGGACGCCGTCGGGTGTGCGATAGGCTGCGGGGCGATCGTGCTCCATCCCGAATTTGGCGAGCTCAAGCGGATGTATGTCAGTCCCGCCGGCAGAGGGCGAGGCCTTGCCAGGCAGCTCTTGTCCCTGCTGGAAACGAGCGCCGTCAGCCGTGGCTGCAAGCTGCTCAGACTGGAAACCGGCCCCTATCAGCAAGAGGCGCTGGCGCTGTACGCCTCGGCGGGCTTCGAGCGTCGCGGCCCGTTTGGCGACTATGTGGATGATCCCTTGAGCGTATTCATGCAGAAGCGCGTCGCACCGGCGGGCCCGCGTCTCCAGTAGGGCGCGGCGATGCCGGCGCGCCCGCCGGCAGGTCAAGCGATGATGGGCACCTGCGGGGCCGCGCCAATCGGCAAGTGGCCGGTGAGGCGCGGGTCGACTTGAACCTCCACCCGCACCGCATAGGGCTTGAAGCCCGCCTTCATGTAGAAACCCAGCGCCGAGGGATGGTCATAGGTGCAGGTATGCACCCACATGCGCGTGATCGGGCGGGCCCAGGCCAGCGACACGGCCCGGCTCATCAGCGCCCGGCCCAGGCCCTTGCCCGTGCATTCGGCCGTCAGCCCCATGAACGTCAGCTCGCACTGGCCCGCCACGCGAAAGTCCAGCTCCAGAATGCCCACGTCCTTTCCGCCGCTCTGGACGACCTGGATGTCGACATCGGGATGGCCTAGCGTGGCGGCCAGTTCCTCGTCGGCCATGAACAGCCGCGAGAACCATAGCCAGTCCGCGCCGACTTCCCGGAACAAGGCCCGATAGGCATCCAGACTGACGCGTGAAGCCGGGGTCAGCGTGATGCCTTCAGGCAGGGGCAGCTCGGCCGTGGCCGGCTTGGACAGCATTTCAAGGTCGGTGACAACACTGGCGATATGGCCGCGAGGCACATCGCTGTAGCCGATGGGAACGGATTGGGACATGGGGTGTGTTGGTGAGGTGGGTTGGCAAAGCCTGGACTGGCCGCGATTGTACCGGCGGGGGGGGGGGGCGGCGGGCCGGGGGGGGGCGGGCTGCCCCCCGCTCTTTTGTACACCTTGCGCCGCCGG
>NZ_JCBANG010000053.1:0-42385 GCF_059760905.1 Achromobacter sp. 1011811831 | reverse complement strand
TTCACTAGCGCGGGCGGGGGAAGGTGTATACAAGAGGCCGCCCGCCCCCCGCGGGCGGGCGCGGGGCCCCCCCCGCGCGCCCGCCGCGCGCGAGGCGCTGGATCCCGACGCGCTGGCGCACTCGCTGCGCTTCCTGCGCGAGCAGGAGCTCGCGCGCCAGGGCGTGCGCCTGGCGTGGCGCAACGACGCCCCCGGCGAACGCCCGCTGGGCGACCGCGTTGCGCTGGAACAGATCCTGCACAACCTGGTGCAGAACGCCGTCGACGCGCTGGCCGGCATGCGCGCCGGCGCCGCCGGCCTGGGGCTGATCGAACTGAGCGGCGCGGTGGATGGCGACCACTACCTGCTCAGCGTGCGCGACAACGGCCCCGGCATCGCGCCCGAGGCGCTGCCGCGCCTGTACCAGCCGTTCTACACCACCCGCGCGCAAGGCATGGGCCTGGGCCTGGCGCTGTGCGAGACCCTGGCCGGCGCCATGGACGCGCGCATCGAGGCGCGCAACCTTCACCCCGCCGGCGCCTGTTTCACGGTGCGCCTGCCGCGCGCCGGAGTCCGCCAATGACCCCCTCCCCGCCCGCCCACGCGCACGCCCAATCCCCGCTGGTCTACCTGGTCGACGACGACGACGCCGTGCGCGACGCGCTGGCCCTGCTGCTGCGTAGCGTCGGCCTGCGCAGCGTCGGCCACGGCGATCCCGTTGCTTTCCTGGATGCATTGCCGCCCCAGGCCATCGGCTGCGTGGTGCTGGACATCCGCATGCCGGGCATCGGCGGCCTGGACGTGCTGTCACGGCTGGCGGAGCAATCGGATCTGCCCGTGATCATGCTGACGGGCCACGCCAACGTCGACCTGTGCCGCCGCGCCTTCAAGGGCGGCGCCATCGAGTTCCTGCAAAAGCCGGTGGACGACGATGTCTTCCTGGACGCGGTGCAGGCCGCCGTGCGCACGCACGTATCCAGCCGCGAACGACTGTCGCTGACGCAAGCCGCCAGCGACCGCCTGGCGCGCCTGTCCGGACGCGAGCGCGACGTGGCCGCGCGCATCGTCCAGGGCCTGAGCAACAAGGAAATCGCGCGCGAGTTCGAGCTGTCGCCGCGCACGGTGGAAACCTATCGCGCCAACGTCTACGCCAAGCTCGAAGCCGACTCGCTGGCGCAGCTGATCCGCCAGTACGCATCGCTGCTGGATCAGGGCCTGTAGCCACGAGAACCGCGAAAACCGCGAAAAGAAAATGTTCATCGGCCCGCCCGCGCCAATGCTGCGCGGCGCGCGTAGCGCGCGCCCACCCAAAGCTTTGTCTTACGCAGCTCTGAACACGATGCCGCTTGACCCAAAAATATTCCTGATGCTAGCTTTTGCGCGGGCGATGAATGGCGGTGACCGGTGCAGTACATCCGCTGTCGTTTCATCTCCCACCCTACGACTCGACTACTACACTTAACGGAGAAGGCTATGATCAAATCGATAAAGAAGCAGCTCTCGCGTTTCAGCCGTTCGTCGAAGCTCAAGGCCGCCGCCTGGCGGCCTTACCTTATCTAGCGTGAAGAAAGAACGCCGGGGTTCAAGCCCCGGCGTTCTTTTTTGGCCGCACGTCCACGCCCGGCAGCGGGATAGCGCCTTTCCGCCAGCCCTCTCTTCCTGACCGCCAACCGCTCTCCGAGCGGCGTTGGCCGTGGTTCGTCGCGCCTCGTTCCTGTCATGCCGCGCCCATCCGGACCGCCATGACAGCACTGTATTCCCGCTCGCTCGCGAGCCGGGACGGTCTACACGCGGATGTACGAAATGGACAATAGAACGATCCACTATCACAAGGAAATACGCCGGCTGTTCGACGACCCCAGCCAGCGCGGCGTATTCCGCATCGACGAGCAGACCGTGGGCGTGACGGACGGCCCTCTGTCGAAAGCCATCCTGGCCGCGCGGCCCATGTACGATTTCGAGCGCATCGTCTTCAAGCCCATCCTGGGCCAGCCGATCGCCAAGGCGACCTTCTCGGCCGTGATGCGCGCGGTCGGGCAGGACGCGCGGCGCGTCGCCGAAAGCCCGCCCGAGCCGGGCCCCAGGCTGGCCGGGCGCTGGCCCGACGCCGGCTACATCTATCTGCAAAAGCGCCTGTACGCGTCGGACCCCTGGCCCATCTTCGCCCTCACCCATCGCGTCGCCAACCGGACCGGCTTGCTCAAGCCGCTGATGGACGGCCTGTCGTCGCGGTTGATGACGCGGCTGCTGCATCGCTACGCGCCCATCCATTCCTCGGCGCTGGCGCAGCTGGTCAGCGAGGCGCCCGACGCCCATGAACGGCGCCGGGCCGTGACGCTGTACCGGCGCACCGCCCGCTCCATGTGCATCACGGTGGCCTGCCTGGTGACGAACGCGCTATGGCTGGCATCCGCCCGCGACGCGCGCGAACGGGCGCGCGACTGCATCACCGAAACGCTGCGGTTGATGCCGCCCGCCTGGATGTACCACCGCAACGCCTGCCAGGAATTCACCGCTGTCGACGCGCGCATCCGCGAGACCGACGACGTGCTGGTCATTCCGCTGATCACGCAGCGCGATCCCCGCCACTGGCCCGACGCCGACGCCTATGAACCGGACCGCTGGCTGGGCGTGAGCAATCCCGAAGCCTCCGACCACTACCTGCCGTTCGGCCATTCGCACGACCGCTGCTGGGCGCGCGAGCTGGTCCTGATGCTGGCCGAGCACACCATCAGGCAGATCGCCATGCAGGACCACTGGACTGACAGCCGGCAGACGTCGGTCCAAGTCCCCTTGAAATCGCTGCTGTGCCCGGCGCGCGTGAACGTCGTCGCCGTCTGAACCAGGAGAATCCACTGTGCAATCGATCTACACCGACGCCTCCGTGTACAAGCTGCTCACGCCGCAGGATGACGCCGAACACGCCTTCATGTGCCGGCTCGCCGGCGACGCAACCAGCATCCTGGAGCTGGCCAGCGGCTGCGGCAACCTGGCGGCTCGCCTGGCGCAACGAGCCGACGTCACGGGCGTCGACGCCTCGCCGGAGATGGTGGCGCTGGCCACGCAGGCGCACGGCGACAGGCCGGGCCTGTGCTTTGTCCAGGGCGATATGCGCACGCTGCGGCTGGAGCGCCCGTTCGACCTGGTCATGGCCGTCGACAACGCGCTGCAGCACGCCTGCACGGACGAGGCGCTGTACGCGGCGCTGGATTCCATCAAGGCGCACATGGGCCCCCGCTCGCGCGCGCTGTTCCAGACCGGACTGCGAGAGCCCGAGACAATAGATGCGTTGAATCACGCGCGGCAAAAAGTCGGCAGCGCGACCGATGCTTCCGGCGTGACCTTCGAGATCTACGGCGCCTCGACGTTCGACCCCGCCACCAGGGTCAACCATCGCGTGTTCGAGATCCACAAGGACGGCGCCAAGGTGGCCGAGCGCATGCTGTCCATGCGTATCCTCGATTCCGCCGCGCTCCAGCAGGCGCTGGCGCGCGCCGGCTTCAGCATCGCGCGCGCGTTCGACGAGTCGGGCCAGGAAGTCGAGCCGCAAGCCCGGCCCGGCCCCACGCACGCCGTCCGCACCTACGAATGCCGCGCCGGATAGGAACGCCCCGCGCTCCTCGACGCGCTGGCGACGGCAGGCCATCCGCCTGCCGCGCCAGGCCTGCCTCCGTAGCGCTACGGAGGCCCGGGCGTAGTCGGGCGTATACCGGCGCGCGGCGCTTTTGGCCACACTGTCCGCACCTGATCACACAACGTAGAAAGGACGCAGACATGACCCGATTCCCGCTCGCCGCGCTGGCCCTCGCCTCCACCCTGGCCGCCGGCATGGCCCAGGCCGCCGTGCTCACCGAAAGCAATATCTCCACCGCCGACGCGCAGAAGCTGGCCACGGCCAGCGTCGCCGCCTGCCAGGCCAAGGGCTACAACGTCAGCGCGGCGGTCGTCGACCGCGCCGGCGTGCTCAAGGCCTTCGTGCGCGCCGACAACGCCGGCCCGCACACCGTCGAGGCCAGCCGCGCCAAGGCGTTCACCTCGGTCTCGGCCAAGTCGCCCACGCTGGCCATGATGGAAAACGCGCAGAAGAACCCCGGCGCCGCCAACCTGACGGACATCCCCGGCTTCCTGCTGCTGGGCGGCGGCGTGCCGGTCAAGGCCGGCTCCGCCGTGATCGGCGCCATCGGCGTGGCAGGCGCGCCCGGCGGCCATCTGGACGCGGACTGCGCCGACGCGGCGCTGGCCGAGAACGCGGCGCTGTTCAAGTAAGACCGCGCGCGGGGGTCAGCTTCAATCCCACCCAGATCCCCGCGTAGCAGCAGGCCGCGAAGACCCACCCCGACAAGGCCCCCGCCATCACGCCCGACAACAACGTGCCCACGGTGCAACCCAGCGCGGTCATGCCGCCCCAGCCCATCAGCACGCCGCCGGCGAAGTTGCGGCCGATCTGTGCCGCCGACGGCAGCCTGGGCTTGAACGCGCCCGCCGCCAGCGCGGCGGCCCAGGCGCCCGCCACCAGCGACAGCACGAACACGCCATTGTTCGACAGCAGCGCCTGCTTGACCGCCGTAGCGCAGCCGGCGAAGCCGTCCAGCCCTTCCAGCCGCGCCGGCAGCCAGCCGGCATCGAAGGCCGCCGTGCGCGCCAGGCTGCCCAGTTCGGCGGTCACGCCCAGCGGCGCGACGCGCAGATAGGCGATCACGGCGATGAAGGCCACGGCCAGTCCCCCGGCGGCGGCGGGCCAGCGCAGCCGCAGCGCGGCCTGCCAGACATGGCCCGTGGCGTCGCCAGGATCGCGCGCGGCGACGCCCGGCCGCGACAGGCGCGCGATCCCCCACGCCAGCCCCGCCAGCGCCGCGCATTGCAGCAGCGCCGAGCCGCCATAGCCCAGATGACGCGGCAGCCAGACCACCGGCGCCGCCTGGATCAGCGACAGGTACAGCGTGTTCCACGAGGCAAAGCCCAGCGCGAAGCCGACCGCCGCCCCCAGCAGCGCGAAGGGCGAGCCCAGCGCGCCCTCGCCGATGCGGTAGAAATGCGCGCTGATGCAGGATCCCGAGATCCGCATGCCCAGTCCGAACACAAACGCCCCGACCGCCAGCGCCACGCTCACCGGCCCGATATGCGCACCCGGCGGCAGCCGATCGGCGCCCGGCGCCGGCAGGAAGGCGCCGAACACCGCGTGATAGCCCAGCGTGCCGGCGGCCAGCGCGATCAGCACCGCGTACAGCCCCGAGGCCTCGCGCCGCTGGATGAAATCGCGCGCGATGCAATAGAAGCAGAAACGCGAGCGCTGCAACACCACGCCGAAGGCCGCGCCCAGCAGCGCCGACAGCGACAGCGCCCGCCCGACCTCGGGCAGGCCCGACAGCCAGGATGCCCACAACAAGACGGCCGCCAGCACGCCGGCGGCCGCCGCCAGGCCTGCGCGCATCAGGTCTTGCCCCAGACCGTGCCAGCCGGGTTGCTGATGGGCGAGCCCACGCTGTTGCCGTACTCGGTCCACGAGCCGTCATAGTTGCGCGTCTCGTAGCCCAGCAGCTTGCTCAGCGCGAACCAGGAATGGCTGGAGCGCTCGCCGATGCGGCAGTAGGTGATGACCGGCTTGCTGCCGTCCACGCCGGCGGCCTGGTAGATGGCCTTCAGTTCCTCGGCGGACTTGAAGGTGCCGTCCTCGGCCACCAGCTTGCTCCAGGTCACGTTGACCGCGCCCGGCACATGGCCGGCGCGCACCGCCAGCTCGGGCACGCCGTTGGGCGCGAAGATCTTGCCGTTGTATTCGTCGGCCGAGCGGATATCGACCAGCACGCCGGGCTTTTCCTTGCGCGCCACGGCCAGCACGTCCTGCAGCCGCGCGCGCAGCGCCGGGTTGGCGTCCTTGACGCGGGCGTTGCCGGGCGCGTGCACGGTGGCGCTGTTGGCCAGCGGCCGGCCCTCGGCCTCCCATTTCTTGCGACCGCCGTCCAGCAGCTTCACGTTCTGGATGCCGTAGATGTCGAACACCCAGGCGCCCCAGGCCGCGAACCAGTTGTTGTTGTCGCCGTACAGGATGGTGGTGGTGTCGGTGTCGATGCCGGCGCGCGCCAGCAGCCCCTGGAACTGCGCGGGCGGCGCGATGTCGCGGCTGACGGTGTCGACCAGGTCGGTATGCCAGCTGACGTTGGCCGCGCCCGGGATATGGCCGCGCTCGTACAGGCCGGGGTTCACGCTGACCTCGACCACGCGCACCTTGGGGTTCTTCAGGTTCTGTTCCAGCCAGTCGGTGCTGACCAGGAACTTGGCGTGTTGCGCCGTCGCGGGCGCGGCGGCCGCCAGGGTCAGCGCCGCGAACGCGCCGGCCAGCAGATTGCGTAGGGACATCGGGTTCTCCTTGTCATGTCGGGAAGGCTTCCCTCTCGAACCGCGACGATATCGGCGGCGCGGGCGCGCGCGAACGACAGAGTTTTCATATCCTGATTACCTGTTCAGCAGGTTGTCAGCAACGACAGCGGGCGAGCGGGCCTGCCACAGCAGCAGCGCCAGCCCCAGCAGCGCGAGCAGTCCGCCAGCCAACCCCACCTGCGCCACGCCCACCGCGCCCAGCGCGAGGCCGCCCGCCCAGGCGCCCAGCGCAATGCCGGAATTGAAGCCCGCGATGTTCAGCCCGGCGGCCACACCCTGCGCCTGCGGCGCGCGCAGCCTGGCGATGCCCATCAGCCGGGCCTGCAGCGCGGGTACCGCCGCATAGGTGAACAAGCCCAGCGCGGCGACCGCCACGCCCATCGCCACCGGCGAGCGCGCGCCCGCCCACATGCCCAGGGCCGCCGCGCCGATGCCCGTCACGATCGCCACGCTGGCGCGCTGCACGCCGAGGCTGTCGGTCAACCTGCCGCCCAGCGCGTTGCCGATCGCGGCGAACAGCCCGTAGGCCAGCATGTACATCCCCACGGCGCGGACATCGACGCCCGTCGTGTCCAGCAGGAGCGGCGCGATGTACGTATAAGCCGAGAACGATCCCGCATAGGCCAGCACCGTCACAGCCGAGGCGGCCAGCAAGGCCGGATGCAGCAGCGTCTTCAATGCCTGCCCCGCCGACGCCGCGCCGCGCGCCGCCCCCCCGATGGGCAGCGCCTTCATGCCCCACAACAGCCCAGCGCATCCCACGCCGCCGCAAGCGGCAATCGCCGCCAGCACGAGCCGCCAGGAGATCGTCTCGCCGATATAGGCGCCGACCGGCACGCCGATCGCCATCGCGGCCGTGAAGCCCGCGAACACGACGGCCACGGCACGGCCGGCCCTGGCCTCTCCCGCCAGTTGCGCGGCGGCGGCGGACGCGACGGCGAGAAACAGGCCATGTCCCATGCCGGCGACGAAACGCGCCGCCTGCATGGACGCCAGGTCGGGGGCCAGCGCGGCCGCCAGGCTGCCCGCCGCAAAGGCCAGCATCGCGGCCAGCACCACCCGCCCGCGCGGCCAGGCGGCCGTCACGGCGCTCAACACCGGCGCCGCGAAGGTCGCGCCCAGCGCATACAACGTCACGGCGCTGCCCGCCTGCCCGACGCCGGCATCCAGCCCCTGGGCAATGGCATGCGCCAACCCGATCGGCACGAACTCGGCCAGGCCCAGCGCGAATGCGCTGAGCGCGAAAAGATAAACCACGAACGGCATGACGGACTCTCTATGTGTGAAGCGTGAATCAAGGCAAGCACACACTCTAGGCAAGCGCCATCGATAGATAAAATGATGATTTCATGCCCTCAGGCTAATTTTTCTTATGGCTGGGGCCACCACGCGCCGCCCGGCGGCAGGACGCCATGAGCCACCTGGATCATCTGCATACCTTCATCGAGGCCTATCGGCTTTCGTCCTTCTCGCGGGCCGCCGAACGCCTGGGCATGACCCAGCCGGCAGCGTCCCTGCACATCCAGGCGCTGGAAGCCTTCGTCGGCAAGCCGCTGTTCCTGCGGCGCGCGCGCGGCGTCACACCCACCGACGCCGCCCATGAACTGGCGCGCGCCGTCGGCCCCATGCTCGACGGCTTGCAGGCCCGCCTGGCCAGCTACAAGCTGGGCGGCGACCTGTCCGGCACGCTGCACATCGCCGGCCCCGCCGACTTCATCGCCGCGCGGCTGGCCGACGGACTGGCGCCGCTCATGGCGCAGGGCCTGCGGATCCGCGTGCACACCGGCAACCGCGAACGCATCTACGGCCTGCTCGGCGACGCCAGCGCCGACCTGGCCGTCACCGCGTCCCTGCCTGACGAGCGCGCGCATGGCTACGCCAGACTGCTCACCGAGCGGTTCCAGCTCGTGCTCGCGCCCGCGCTGGCGGCCAGCCTGGACAAGCGCGACCTGGCCGCCGGACTGGCATCGCTGCCCCTCATCGCCTACGACGAGGACCTGCCCCTGGTGCGGCCTGTCTGGAACGCGATGTTCCGCCTGCCCCCCGCCTTGCAGGCGGCCATGACCATCCCGGACCTGCGCATCATCCAGGACCTGGTGATCACGGGCCACGGCTGGTCCGTCCTACCCGACTATCTGTGCGCGCCAGCCCTCAAGGCCGGCCGCCTGGCCGCCCTGGCCCCGCGCCGCGCGGCCGCGCAGCGCAATGATCTGTACCTGGCCTGGAACAAGGGCGCGATGCGCAATCCGCGCACTGTCCACGCGCGCGACGCCATCCTGCGCCAGTTCGATTCCGCCTGAAGACCGGCCGCCGGCTTCGGGCGGCCCCTTGCCATTGCACGACGCTGGACGCGGCTGGAATATTAGTTGTATGATACAACCAATCCTGCACCGCCCCACCATGGAGCTGCCATGAGCACCGACCCATCCCTCGTCGAAGACATCCGCGCCGCGTCCCGCAGCATGGTCCGCGAACTCGGCTTCATGCAGTCCACGCTGGCGGCCAGCGGCCATTCCGCCTCGGCGGTGCACACGCTGCTGGAGATCGACGCGCGCGGCGCCATGACGGCGGCGCAGCTCGCGCCTTTCCTGGGCCTGGACAAGTCCAGCATCAGCCGCATGCTGGCCAAGCTGATCGAGGCGGGCGAACTGGAGGAAGCCGTGGCCGGCGACGACGCCCGCGTCAAGCAGCTGTCGCTGACCCGGGATGGCAAGCGCAAGGTGGACCAGATCCATGCCTATGGCCGGATGCAGGTCAACACGGCGATGGCGCGGCTCAACCCCTCGCAGCGCCAGGCCGTGGCCCTGGGCCTGGGCGCCTATGCCCAGGCCTTGCAGGCCTGCCGCGAAAACGACGAGGCCTTCCGGCCCGGCGCGTCCAATCCGGTCACGATCCGCGCCGGCTACCAGCCCGGCATGATCGGCCGCGTCACCGAGATGCACGCCGCGTTCTACGCGCGCCACGCCGGCTTCGGCCAGTTCTTCGAAAGCCAGGTCGCGACCGGCGTGGCGGAGTTCGCCGGACGGCTCAACCAGACCGGCAACCATGTCTGGCTGGCGATGCTGAACGACCGCATCGTCGGCTCGGTCGCCATCGACGGGCAGGACCTGGGCAACAACCACGCGCACCTGCGCTGGTTCATCCTGGACGACGGCTGTCGCGGCAGCGGCGTGGGCCGCCAGCTGCTGGCCGAGGCCGTGGCCTACTGCGACCGCCTCGGCTTCGCCGCCACCCGGCTCTGGACCTTCAAGGGGCTGGACGCGGCCCGCAAGCTGTATGAATCCGTCGGCTTCCAGCTGGTGCGCGAGGAAGCCGGCGAGCAATGGGGTTCGACGGTCACGGAACAGCAGTTCATCCGCCCGGCGCCGCTGCCCGGCGCCTAGTGTGCTGTCGCGGCGCTTTCAGCCCGCTGTCATGCCGGGGCAATGTTCCGAAACGATGATGCTCGCAGGCGGCGCCGAGGGGGCGCCTGTCGCACGAATGACACATCACGGGAACACTGATGAGCACTCCGGATTTGGACGACATCCCGTCCAACACTTCCACCGCACCCCATTTCAACGACGTGGTGAGCCGCGTGCTGTCGCGCCGCGGCTTCCTGAAAGCGGGCCTGGGCGCCGGCGCGGTCGGCTTCATGGGCGCGGGCCTGACCGCCTGTGGCAGCGATGACGACGATGACTCCCCCGCCAAGCCCACCACGCCGGGCAAGCCCACGCCTGAGCAGCCCAAGCCGGTCGACCTGAATTTCAAGGCCGTGCCCATGAGCACGGCCGACACCGTCGTGGTGCCCGAGGGCTATCAGTACGCCGTGCTCAACCGCTGGGGCGATCCGCTGTTCGCCGGCGCGCCCGCCTTCAAGGCCGACGCCAGCAACGGCGGCGCCGACCAGGCCCGCCAGATCGGCTACAACCACGACGGCATGCACTTCTTCCCCATCGACGGCACCGACAGCGCCACGGGCAGCAGCGTCGAAGGCCTGATGGTCACCAACCACGAATACACCACGCCGGAGTACTTCTACCCCGTGGGCGTGGTCCCGGGCAACGCCCAGTGGAACCTGGACTGGGTGCGCAAGTCGCAGCACGCGCACGGCGTGTCGGTGCTGCACATCCGCCTGAACAACGGCAAGTGGGAACCGGTGCTGGATTCGCCGTTCAACCGCAGCGTCAACGCCAACGTCGCCATGCAGCTGGTCGGCCCCGCCGCCGGCAGCCGCCTGGTCAAGACCAACGCGGACCCGTCCGGCACGCGCTGCTTCGGCACCTTCGGCAACTGCGGCAACGGCTACACGCTGTGGAACACCTACCTCACCTGTGAAGAGAACTTCACCGACTACTTCGGCATCAGCACCGCCGCGCCCGCCTCGGTGAACTACCCCGACACCGAGTATCAGCGCCACATGGAGCGCTACAAGGGCACGGGCAAGACCTCCAGCAGCTCGTACCGCTGGGACTACTTCGACGATCGCTTCAACTGGTCGATCGAGCCCAACGAATACAACCGCTGCGGCTGGATCGTGGAGATCGACCCGTTCGATCCGAACTCCACGCCCAAGAAGCTGACCGCGCTGGGCCGCTTCAAGCATGAGAACGCTGCGATGACGCTGGCCGACGACAAGCGCGTCGTGGTGTACATGGGCGACGACCAGGCCAGCGAGTACATCTACAAGTTCGTCTCCGACGGCAAGTACGACCCGGCCCGCCCGGCGCTGAACCGCCTGCTGCTGGACAAGGGCACGCTGTACGTCGCGCGCTTCCTGGACGGCGCCGCGCAGGGCGACGCCATGGGCGTGGGCGAGTGGATCCCGCTCAAGCTCGACACCCCGGCGCTGGCCGGCGGCACGCTGGGCGCGCTGTTCAACCAGGACATGGGCGAACTGCTGGTCAAGACCCGCCAGGCGGCCGACGCCGTGGGCGCGACGCCGATGGACCGCCCCGAGTGGATCACCACCCACCCGGTGACGCGCGAGGCCTACGTCACGCTGACCAACAACAGCTCGCGCGGCAGCGGCAACGACCGTTACCCCGGCACCAAGCATCCCGGCAAGAACGACGCCAACCCGCGCGACAACAACGTCTACGGCCAGATCGTGCGCTGGCGCGAGAAGAGCGGCGACCCGGCGTCCCTGAGCTTCGAATGGGACATCTTCGTGCTGGCCGGCAACCCCACGCTGTACCCACGCAGCGACCTGCGCAGCGGCTCGGCCAACGTCACCGCCGAGAACACCTTCAACAGCCCCGACGGCCTGGCCTTCGACAAGCGCGGCCTGCTGTGGATCGAGACCGACGGCAACTACTCCAACACCGGCGCCTACGCCGGCCAGGGCAACAACCAGATGCTGGTCGCCAACACGAGCAGCAAGGAAATCCGCCGCTTCATGACCGGCCCGGTCGGCTGCGAAGTGACGGGCCTGACCTGGACGCCCGACCTGAAGTACCTGTTCATCAATATCCAGCACCCCGGCGAAGGCCCGAGCGTGACGGATGCGCAGAACAATCCCATCATGGCCTCGAAGTGGCCGGACGGCGCCAGCGCCACCCGCCCGCGCCCGGCCACGGTGGTGATCTGGAAGCAGGACGGCACGGCGGTGGGCAGCTGAGCCTGGATCGCGGTTGATCCAACGAGAACGCCGGAGCGCAAGCTCCGGCGTTTTTGTTCGCGCATTCCGCCTGGCGCCGATCGCGACGCCCCGGGCGCTGCGCTATCCCCGCAGGAACGCCAGCATCCTGCGCGCCAGCTCGCGCGGCTGTTCTTCCGGTATGTAATGGCCGCAGTCGCTCAGCACCCCGCCCTGCAGGTCGCGCGCCAGCGGTTTCAGCGCCTCGTACAGATTGGGCGCGCTGCCCCGGTCGCCGCCCAGCGCCAGCACCGGCACCGTCAATGGCGCGTCGCGCAGCTCGCGGTTCTGCAAGGCGTCCTGGTGCGCCGCCCGGTAGTAGCCCAGCATGCCGCGCAGGCCGCCCAGCGTCTGGTAGACGCGTTCGTACTCGTCGATGTCGGCGGCGCTGAACACGCCGGGCTTGTTGGCCGTCTTGCGGCTGAAGAACCACTCGATCAGGATGCGCTCGCGCCCCTGCAGCAGCGCCTCGGGCAGGTCCGGCACCGAGTTGAACAGGAAGTGCCAGCTCTTCCAGTTGTCCGGCCCCAGCTCGATGGCGGGCTTGAGCGTCACGCCGGGAATGTTGGCGTCCAGCAGCACCACCCTTTCCACCTCGTCGGCATGGCGCGCGGCATACGGATAGGCGATCCAGGCGCCGATATCGTGGCCGGCCAACGCATAGCGCGTGAGCCCCAGCGTGTGGAACAGGGCGCGCAGCCGCTCGCCGGCGGTGCGCGTGTCATAGCCGTCCAGCGGCTTGTCGGAATCGCCCTGGCCCGGCAGGTCCACCGCGTATACGCGCAAGTGCGGCGCCAGCAGCGGCATCACCCGGCGCCACGCATACCAGCTCTGCGGAAAACCGGCCAGCAGGATCAGCGCCGGACCCTCGCCGCCCTCCACCACGTGATAGCCCAGCCCGTCGACCTCGACCCGCGCGTGACGGAATGGCGCGCCGTCCAGCTCGAACGCAGCCGCGTCCGCGTATCCCTTGCTCATCGCGCCCCCTTCAGTTGACCGCGCCGCCGACGACGCGGATGTCGGTGCGCACCTCCAGCGCGGTGGCGATCAGCAGCCGCACGCCAGCCACCAGCGTGTCCAGCGCCATGCTGGGCTGGCCGGGATGGGCCGCCGCCATTTCCGGCAGGTACGGCACGTGCACGAAGCCGCCGCGCAGCTCGGGCCGCCGGGTGGCGATGTAGTGCGACAGGCCGTAGAAGATGGCGTTGCAGTTGTAGGTGCCCGCCGTCAGCGAGGCCGAGGCCGGCACGCCGGCCTGGCGCAGCGCGTGCACGATGGCCTTGACCGGCAGCGTCGAGAAGTACGCGCCCGGACCGCCTGCGATCACCGGCTCGTCGATGGGCTGGCGGCCGGCATTGTCGGGAATGCGCGCGTCCACCAGGTTGATGGCCACCCGCTCGACCGATACGTCGGGCCGGCCGCTGGCCTGCCCCAGGCACACCACCAGGTCCGGCCGCGTCTCTTCCAGCGCGCTGTGCAGCCTGTCCAGCACCTCGCTCAACACGCAGGGCAGCTGGCGCGCCGCCACCGTGGCGCCGCCGATGACGGCGCCGTCGAGCCGGCGAGCCGCCTCCCAGGAAGGGTTGATGGTTTCCCCGTCGAAGGGTTCGATACCGGTGAGCAGCACGGTGGGCATGGCGTGGTCCTGAAAGCGGAATGAGTAGGTAGACAGTGCCGCGCCGGTCCAGCCAGCGGTCCGGCGCGCAGCCATGTCATCCTATGCCCGTCCTACCGAATTGTTGAAATCGATATTCAGTATTCGTAATATTGATGGCATGAATCTCGCCGCCATAGACCTGAACCTGCTGGTCGCCTTCGAGGCCCTGTACGACACCCGCAACGTCACGCTGGCCGGCCAGCGCATCCATCGCGCCCAGCCTTCCGTGAGCAGCGCGCTGGGGCGGCTGCGGCGGCTGTTCCAGGACGAGCTGTTCCTGCGCACGGCCGAGGGCATGCAGCCCACGCCCAAGGCCGACGCGCTGATGCCCGCCGTCAGCGCGGCGCTGGACCAGATCCGGCAGGCGCTGGCGCAGGGCGCGCCCTTTGATCCGGCCAGGGCGCAAGGCCGCCGCTATACCATCGCGGCCAGCGACTATGCCGATGTCGTGATCGTGCCGCGCATCGTGGCCAGGCTGCGGCGCGAAGCCCCGTCCATCGACCTGCGCGTCGCGCGGCTGGACCGCGCCGCCATCCACGAACAGCTGGACAAGGGCAGCGTGGATCTTGCCATCGGCGGCCATCTGTCGCCGCCCAAGCGCATGCGCGTGACCCCGCTCTATGAAGAACGCTTTATCTGCATCGCAGACCGGAACCATCCCGAGCTGCGCGGTCGCAAGCTCGATCTGACGCGCTATGCCGCGCTGCCCCACGCCCTGTTCACGCCCAGCGACGACGGTTCCGCGCGGGGCGTGGTGGATGCGGCGCTGGCGCGGCTGGGACAACGCCGGCGAGTGGCCTGCACCTTCGCCCATATCGTCGCCCTGCCGCATGCGGTGCAAGGCACGGACCTGATTGCCACGCTGGCGCGGCGCGTGGCGCTGCAATGGTCGGGCAAGGGCCTGAGCCTGCGCGACCTGCCCGCCGAGATCGACCCCGGCCCGTTCAGCATCGACATGATCAGCAGCCGCCGCGCGCCCTCGGACGCCGCCCTGGCCTGGCTGCAAGCGCTGGTCCTCCAGGCTGCCCGCGACATCGACGGCTGACGCGGCCCGCGGCTCCGACACATCTCGATGCCATTATGACGACCCCTGCCATCGCGATTCACCGCGCTGTCACCTCGCGTTCCTAGACTGCTTGAGCCTTGCCGGCCAGCCACGGCAAGCGCGTCTCCCTAGACCCTCAGCAGGACCGCCCCATGCCCTTGACCCGCCCGGCCAGAACCCTTGCCGCCGCATTGTTCCTGGCCGCGACGCTTGCCGCCTGCGGCGGCGACGATGCGCCCGATGACAAGCCCCCCGTCGAACCGCCGCAACCTCCCGCTCCCCAATTGCGTTGCGCCCCTTGAGCGCGCCTTTCCGCCCACGACACGCCAAGCGAACAATGAACTCACGCCGTCACTTTCTGCAGACCGCCACGGGCGCCGGCTTCGCCGCCGCCGCGCTGGCCGCGTTCCCGCCCAGCATCCGCCGGGCGCTGGCCATCCCCGCCAACAATGCCACCGGCACCATCAAGGATGTCGAGCACGTCGTCATCCTGATGCAGGAGAATCGTTCCTTCGACCATTACTTCGGCACGCTGCAAGGCGTGCGCGGCTTCGGCGACCGCTTCACCATTCCGCTGCCCAACGGCCGCAAGGTCTGGCAACAGGCCCGCGCCGACGGCACCCTGCTGACGCCTTACCACCTGGACGGCCGCGGCAACAACGCGCAGCGCGCCCATGGCACGCCCCATCAGTGGGACGACAGCCAGCGCGCCTGGGACCACGGGCGCATGAGCCAATGGGCGCGGCACAAGACCGATACCTCGATGGGCTATTTCAAGGAAGCCGAGATCCCCTACCAGTTCGCGCTCGCCCAGGCCTTCACGCTGTGCGATGCGTATCACTGCGCCATGCATACCGGCACCGACGCCAACCGTTCCTTCCACCTGACCGGCACCAACGGCCCGACCGCGGCCGGCGTCGCCTTCGTCAACAACGAATGGGACTGGATCGACGGCCGGCCTGCCTCCGCCGGCATCGGCTATACCTGGACCACCTACGCAGAGCGGCTGGAAGCGGCGCGCGTCAACTGGATCTCATACCAGAACATGCCCGATGAATGGGGCGACAACATGCTGGGCGCATTCCAGCAATTCCGACGCGCCAACATCGCCTCCGGCTTCCCCGTATCCAGCGGCGGCGAGCCCGGCGTGCCGTATGCGAATACCGGCCAGGCCCTGCCCTACCGCGCCTATGACGCCGCGATCCACAACCCCGGCAATCCGCTGTACAAGGGCATCGCCAACACGCTGCCCGGCACGGCCCCGGAGAACTACCTGGACGCATTCAAGCGCGATATTCGCGAAGGCAAGCTGCCCCAGGTCAGCTGGATCAACGCACCGTCCATCTATTGCGAGCATCCCGACCCGTCCAGCCCCGTGCAGGGCGCCTGGTTCATCCAGGAGGTGCTGGACGCGCTGACCGCCGTGCCCGAGGTGTGGAGCAAGACCGTCCTGCTGGTGAATTTCGACGAGAACGACGGCTACTTCGATCATGTGCCGTCGCCATCCGCGCCCTCGCCCGATGGCGGCGGCTACGCCGGAAAATCCACGCTGAGCGATGCCGACATGCGGCATGAGTACTTCACGCAGGGCGCGCCGGCCGGCAGCGTCAAGCAGCCCTCTCCGGACGGTCGCGTCTTCGGGCCCGGGCCGCGCGTGCCCATGTACGTCATCTCGCCATGGAGCCGAGGCGGCTGGGTCAATTCCCAGGTTTTCGATCACACCTCGGTGCTGCGCTTCCTGGAAGCCCGCTTCGGCGTGGCGGAACCCAACATCAGCCCGATGCGACGCGCCGTCTGCGGCGACCTGACCAGCGCCTTCAATTTCAAGACGCCCAACAACGAAACGCTACCCACGCTGGGCGGACGCATCACGCGCGACGGAGCCGACCAATTGCGCAAGGCCCAGGAGGCCCTGCCGGCCGTGCCCATGCCGGTGGACCTCGCAATGCCCCTGCAAACCAGCGGCACGCGCCCCTCCCGCGCCCTGCCCTACGAGCTGCACGCCAGCGCGCGCTGCACCGCCGGCGGCACCGTCGAACTGATCTTCGCCAACACCGGCGCGCAAGGCGCGGTGTTCCATGTCTACGATCGCCACCAGCTGGATCGCCTGCCCCGGCGCTACGTCGTGGAAGCCGGCAAGACCCTGGGCGATACCTGGAACGCCATGCTGGACAACCAGGGCAAGTACGACCTGTGGGTGTTGGGGCCCAACGGGTACCACCGTCACTTCACGGGCGACACCCAGCGCATCGCCGCCAGCGGCTCGCTGCCGGAGATACGCGTGTGCTACGACCTCGCCAATGGGGAGGTGTATGCCGAACTGATGAATGCAGGCGACGCCGCCTGCGTCTTCACCGTGACGCCCAAGGCCTATCAGCAGGACGGCCCCTGGCAGGTCCCGGTAGCGGGCAAGGCCACGGAAACGCGGCATTGGCCGCTGAAGAACCATGGCTTCTGGTATGACTTCAGCGTGACATGCACCAGCGATCCGGCCTTCCAGCGGCGTTTCGCGGGCCGCCTGGAAACAGGCGCCCACACGGTGAGTGATCCGGCAATGGGGCTGGCCCGGTAAGGCGCGCCCGGCGCGGGCCGCCGGACCATGTCCGGGCCCGCGGCCGCCGCTACTCCACGAAGGCGCGGTCCATGGACCGCAGCGCCTCGGGTATCACATAGCCCTTGCCCTCGAACCTGAGCGTGTGCCGGATCTTGTCCTTGCCGACGGTCCGCTCGCCGCAATCGTCGCCCTGGGTTTCGAACAGGCGCCGCTCGCGCGACTCGGTCAGCGACAGGTCGCGATAGCCCTGGCTGCTGCCGCTGCCCAGGCCCACCGTCACCTTGCGCTCCTCGACATCGCCGGCGCAGCGGGTGTCCCAGTCGCCGCTGGTCCCGCTGACCACCATCCCGTCCAGCACCATCTCCAGTTCCCGCTCGCCCATCACGAACAACCGCAGGCTGGATTCCCCATACAGGCTGACGCGCGAGCCGGCGGCGCGCGAGATCCGGATGCCGAAGGCGCGCCGGTCCGGCATCAGGTCATAGCGGGCGGTATCGAACGTCAGGCTGGTCAGGGCCACCGCGTCGTCCATCATCAGCCCCTTCAGCCGGCGCTGGCGCAGCGGTTTGAGCGTGGCGCGTTCCAGCACCAGCACGTCCAGGTCGCCCTCGTGGCCGTCGGCGGCCTCGGCCTCCGACTGGTCGCGCATCAGCGGCACCGCCACCAGCAGCAGGTCCGGATTGGCCGGCCAGGCCTTGCAGGTCAGCCCGAAGGGATCGCCCGCCGCCACGTTGCCGACCAGGATGACGGCGTTCGCGCCGGGCACATGCGCGCGGCCGCGCGCATCGGCCGCCTGAACGCCGGGATAGAGGGCGCGGACGATGTCGGCGTCGTCCGGGCAGGCATCGGGCGCGGCTTGCGCGGCCCCGGCAAACAAGGTCGAGAGCGCGCCAAGGCAAAGCGCGGCGGCCAGGGGACGCACAAGGCGCATGGCCGATCCGGAACAGGCGGCGGCACGACGTGGGAAGAGACGGCCTGCGTGGAACACGGTTCAGTTACCCAGACGCCGGTCCGACGCGCGCAGCGCCTCGGGAATCGAATAGGTCTTGCCGTCGAAGGCCAGCGTGTGGCGCGTCGCATTCTTGTCCGTCACCCGATCCACGCACTTGGCGCCCTGCTGCGCGTAGACGCGCGATACGCGCGTGTCCGTGGCGACAAGATTCCGGTAGCCCGCGCTCTTGGCGGCGTCGACGGACAGCGTCACGTCGCGCTTTTGCTCGCGGCTGTCGCACTCGTTCTCCCACGTGCCTTGCAGTCGGCTGACGACCAGGCCGTCCATCACCACATGCAGCTCATGCTCGCTCATCACGAACAGCCGCAGGCTGGTCTCGCCCTGCATGCTGCCGGTGGACGAGGCGCTGCGCGTGACGCGGATGCCGAACGCCCGCTCGTCCTGCGCCAGATCGTAGTGCGCCGTGTCGAACACGACGCCGGTCAGGCGCACGGCGTCATCCTTCATCAGGCCGGGCAGCCGGCGCTTGCGCAAGGGCTGCAAGGTGGCGCGCTCAAGCACCAGCACGTCCAGGTCGCCGTCGTGGCCATCGGCCGCCTTCGCGCCGGAGAGGTCGCGCATCACCGGCACGGCGGCCAGCAGCAGCTCGGGCTTGGCCGGCCAGGCCTTGCAGGTGACCGCGAAAGGATTGCTGCGATTCCCGCTCTGCAAGGCGATGACGTCGCCGCTGCCGCTCAGGCGGACGCGGCCCAGCTTGTCCGGCGCCGAGGCGTCCTGGTAGGCCGCGGCCACGATGCCGGCTGCCTCGGGGCAAGCCGCGGGCGCGGCATGCGCGGTGCCCGCCGCCGACAGGGCGGACAGGGCAATGGCGGACAGGCAGCGGGGTATCAAGGCCATGGTCGGAAATCCGTGAATGTGGGACCCCGAGTGTATCGCTTCAGCTGCCCGCTTCGATCTCGGGCAGGGCCATCAATCCCGGCAGCGCCTGCGCCAAGGCATCGACCGCGATGCGGACCTTGCGCGGCAGATGCGCCGCCTGCAGCCACAGCGCATGGGCATCGTAGAGAAACGGCGCCTGCGCCGGCAGCAGCCACTCCAGCTCCCCGGTCCGGAGGCGCTCGCCGACCAGCCAGTGCGGCAGCCATGCGATGCCCATGCCGAGCGTCGCGGCATCGGCAATGGCGTCGAGGTCGTCCATCCGGATCCGGCTTCGCGGCATGAACTCCCGCGGCGCCTGGCCGTCGCGCGGGAACAGCCATGGCCGGGCGCGGCCCGACCGTCGGTACAGGACAGCCTGGTGCGAGGCCAGCGCATCGATATCCGCCGGCCGCCCGTGGGTCTTGAGATAGGCCGGCGACGCGCAGACGATCATCGGCTGGCGCGCGATGCGGCGCGCCGCCACGCCCGCCTTGTCCTCCAGCGCGCCGGTGCGGATGGCGATGTCGTAGTCGCCTTCCGCCAGGTCGACAAACCGGTCGCTGAACGACAGATCCAGCTCCAGCGCCGGGTAGTCCCGCGCCAGCCCCAGCAGCACCGGGGCCACGCAGTGCCTGCCGAAATGCACAGGCAAGGCGACGCGCAGCTTGCCGCGCGGCTGCGCCAGCTGGTCCTCGGCCAGCGCGTCGGCCGCTTCCGCCTCGGCGATCACGATCTTGCAGCGCTCGTAATAGGCGCGCCCGAAATCCGTCAGGCTCTGGCGGCGCGTCGTGCGGTTGAGCAGGCGCACACCCAGGCGTTGCTCCAGCCCGTGGATGTGCTTGCCGACCATCGGTCCGGACAGGCCCAGCTCGTCTGCCACCGCCGCGAACGATCCCAGGTCCACGGCCTTCACGAACACGGCCATGCTGGTCAAGCGATCCATATTAAAAACTCCTGGTTTCCAGAATCGATCCGAATCGACCATTTATCGGCGGAAATTGTCCCCCTATAGTTCATTCATATCAATTGGTTCCTTATGGAGGGCATATGGCACGCGTTATCCGCTTTCACCGGCATGGGGGACCCGAGGTCCTGCGCATCGAGCAAGCCGAGGCGGTTCCCCCCGCCGGCGGCGAGGTGCAGATCCGCGTCAAGGCGCTGGGACTGAACCGGGCCGAGGCCCTGCTGCGGGCCGGGACCTACATCGAGCAAGCCGTCTTTCCGTCGGGACTTGGGCTGGAGGCGGCCGGCATCGTCGAGGCCGTCGGCGCCAACGTCACGGACTTCGCGCCCGGCGATGCCGTCAGCATCGTGCCGCCGCGGTCCATGGTGCGCTGGCCGGCCTATGGCGAACTGGCGACTTTTCCGGCCGAGCTGGTCGTCAAGCATCCGCCGTCGCTGGACTGGAAGGAAGCCGCCGCCGTCTGGATGTCCTACCTCACCGCCTACGGCGCGCTGGTCGATGTCGCCGGGCTGCGCCAGGGCGACTTCGTCGTCGTGACGGCCGCGTCCAGCAGCGTCGGGCTGGCGGCGATCCAGATCGCCAACCGCGTCGGCGCGATCCCGATCGCCGTCACGCGGACCCGCGCCAAGGCAGCGGCGCTGCTCGCGGCGGGCGCCGCCCATGTCGTGGCGACCGCCGGGGAGGACCTGGCGGCGCGGCTGCGGGACATCTCGGGCGCGACCGGCGTGCGCGTGGTGCTGGATCCCATCGGCGGGCCGATCTTCGAACCGTTGACGGCGGCGATGGCGCGCGGCGGCATCCTCATCGAGTACGGCGGCCTGAGCCCGGCGCCCACGCCGTTTCCACTGCACGCCGTGCTGGGCAAGGGGCTGACGCTGCGCGGCTATCTCGTGCACGAGATCACCGGCGATCCGCGACGCCTGGCGGCGGCCAAGGCCTTCATCCTGGATGGGCTGGCATCCGGCGCGTTCAAGCCGGTGATCGCCCGGACCTTCGCGTTCGACGACATCGTGGCGGCGCACCGCTATCTCGAGTCGAATGAGCAGTTCGGCAAGATCGTCGTGACGGTGTGACCGGCTGCGGGATTTACACTGGCCCCATCCATTGTTCCCCGCCGCGCCCGCCATGCCCAGCCGTCCCACGCTCTTCGCCCCGCCCAGGAAACAGCGCGCCCCGCGTCCCAACTCGCTGCTGTGGGTCTTCGACCCGCTGGAGCGCGATCCCGGCTATCTGCTCAAGAAGATGTTCGGCTGTGACGCCGCCTACCTCGACGGCCAGCTCTGCCTGGTGGCGGCCGATCGCGACGCGCCCTGGGACGGGCTGCTGGTCGGAACGTCCCAGGCGCATCATGCGTCGCTGATCAGCGACATTCCCCGCCTGCAACCCCATGCCGTGCTCGGGAAATGGCTGTACATCCCGCAGCAGGACGAAGCGTTCGAAGCCATCGCGCAACAGCTGGTCTCGCTGACGCTGGCGCGCGACCCGCGCATCGGCGTGGCGCCGTCGCCCCGGCCGTCGCGGCGGACACGTCTCGTCTGATCCCGGCTCATCGCGGTCGCGTCCATCAAGCGCCGGCTCAGCGCCCTCTGCCGAACAGCCGGGAAATTCCATATCCGATCCGCGCCCACATGGCGCGCAGGCCGATGCTGAGCATGTTCAGTTCGGCGGACGGCCTCGGCTCGCGTCCCGGCCGGCTGGCGATCCCCCTGGACTGGACCTGCGCCAGCACCGCCTGGGCCTGGGCCAGCACCGCCTGCGCCTGGAACAAGAGCGCCTGCGCTTGCGGCGATCCGTGGCCGGCGTCAAACCCTGGCGCCGTGGCCTCGGCACGCGGCAACGCCCCAGCTGCATCCGCCGCCTCGCCGCCCGCCCGCTCATCGCCCGCCAATGCGACGGCAGCCGCATCACCAGCCCCCTGCGTCAGCATGGCGGTCAGATTGCGCTCGAACTCCGCCAGGATCCGCGCGGCGACCTCGGTGATCATGCCGCTGCCCCGGCCGTACTGCGCCACCGAGCCGGACAGTTCCAACCGGGTCGTCACCGCGACATCGGTACCGCCCGCCGCCGGCTCGAGCGCGAAGCTGAATTCCGAGCTCACCGCGCCGCGCCCCCTGGGATCGCTCCCCGAGCCGCGCAGCCAGGCGATGTGCGCCGCGTCGTCCTGGCGCAGCAGCTCGGCCTGGCCGTCGAAGGCCAGCTTGATCGGTCCCAGCCGCACCGTCACGGAACCGCTGTACTTGCCGTCGCCCGAGGCCCCGGTCAGCCGCGCGCCCGGCAGGCAGGGCAGGATGCGCGGCACGTCCAGCATGAGCGCCCATGCGTCCTCCAGCGGCAAGGGCACATGAAACCGATTCGTGAACTCCATCAGCAATCTCCAGGGATTGAACCGCGCCCCTGGTCGATCAAGGCCAGAAGACGCATCGGCGTCAGCGGAAACTCCGCGATCCGCACGCCATGGGCGCGCAAGGCATCCTCGACCGCGCCGATCACGGCGGCGGCCACCGGCACCGTGGCGCATTCGCCTATGCCCTTGACGCCCAGGGGATTGAGCGTGGTGGGCGAAGGCTGGAACAGCACTTCGATGCGAGGCAGCTCCGGCGCCGTCGGCAGCAGGTACTCGGCGAAGGTCGTGGTGATGGGCTGCGCCCCCGCGTCATAGCCCATCCACTCGAACAGGGCATTGCCGATGCCGTGCGCCACGCCGCCGTGGACCTGGCCGCCGGCCAGCACGGGATTGATGATGCGGCCGCTGTCGTGCACCGCCACATAGCGCAGCAGATGCACCGCCCCGGTGCCGGGGTCGACCTCGACCTCGCAGGCATGCGAGGCGCCGGCGTAGGATTGCGCGTCGCAATGGAAATGCGCGGTGTCGTCCAGGCCCGGATCGCCCTGGCCCGGCAGCGCGTATCCCGGCACGCCCTTCCACAAAGTGGCCAGCCGCGCCAGAGAAACCGCGCGACCGTCCGGCGTCGTGATCTCGCCATCGGCCAGCAGCAGGCCGTCCTCCCCGACGCCCAGCAGCGCGGCGGCGCTGCGCAAGGCCTTGGCGCGCACCCGGCTCGCCGCCAGCGTCACAGCCGATCCCGCCATCATGGCCTGGCGGCTGGCGAATCCGCCCATGCCATGGCTGACGAACGCGGTATCCCCAGCCCGCACCTGGACGGCCTGCGCCGCCACGCCGAAATGCGCCGCGCACAGCTGCGCCAGGGTCGTCGCGATGCCCTGCCCCATGGCCAGCGCGCCGGTATAGACCGAGATCTGTCCGGACGGCGCGATACGGACCCGCGCGGACTCGAACGGCCCCCGCCCCGTCGGCTTGACGCCATTGGCCAGGCCGATGCCACGGCACAGGCCGCGCGCGGCCGCCTCGCGCCGGCGCGCGTCGAATTCCGCATAGCCGATCTCGGCCAGCGCGCGCGCCTGCAGGGCCGGAAAATCGCCGCTGTCGATCGTCAGCGGCACCCCGGCCCTGGACTTCAGCGGCTTGACGTAGGGAATCCGGTCCGCGGGAATCAGGTTGCGCCGGCGGCATTCCGCGCGGTCGATGCCCACGCCCTCCGCGATCCGGTCCAGCATGCGCTCCATCACGAATGCCGCCTGCGGATAGCCCGCGCCGCGCACGGTGGCCACGGGCACCTTGTTGGTATGGGCCACGCTCACCTGCAGCCGGCAGGCCGGAACCAGGTAGGGGCCTGACAGGGACGAAGCCGAGTTGTACGGCACGTTGGTCCCCTGTGGCGTGTAGGCGCCGTGGTCATGCACCATCTCGCCGCGCACGCCCAGTATCTGGCCGCGCGCGTCCACGGCGAACTCCACCGTCCAGTACTGGTCGCGCTCCTGGATCGCGCTGAGGAAATGCTCGCGCCGGTCCTCCACCCATTTGACCGCCCTGCCCAGCTTGCGCGCGACGGCGGGCACGACGATCTCCTCCGGATAGATCATGAACTTCGCGCCGAACCCGCCGCCCACCTCGGGCGCGATCACGCGCAGCTGGTCCTCGGGCTGGCCCAGCATCAGCGCGATGGCGTAGTGCAGCTCATGCGCCATCTGCGTCGAGGACCAGACGGTCAGCGCGTCGCCGGCCGCGTCCGGCGCCGCCAGCACGCCGCGCCCTTCCATCGGATGCGCCGCGCCGCGATGCGTCCAGAAGCGCTCGGCGAACACCCAGGCCGCTCCGGCGAACGCGGCCTCGCAATCCCCGTGCTCCAGCGTGTAGCGCTGCAGCAGGTTCGATTCCAGCTCGCTGCGCACGCGCGGCGATCCTTCGTCGAGCGCGGCGCGGCAATCGGCCACGGCCGCCAGCGCCTCATAATCCACCCGGGCCGCCGCCGCCGCGTCCTCGGCCTGACGCCGGCTGTCGGCCAACACCACCGCCACGGCCTCGCCGGCGAACGCCACTTCCGACGAGGCCAGCACGAACGGCGTCGTGTTGGCCGGCAGATCGGCCAGCGCGAATCCCAGCGGCATGCGCCATTCCGTCAGCTCGCCATAGAGATCCGCCGCCGCATAGGCGGCCGCCACGCCCGGCATGGCCCGCGCGGCGGACAGGTCGATCGACACGATGCGGGCGTGCGCATGGGGGCTGCGCACGAAACAGGCGTGCAATGGCATCGCCACCGGAATGTCGTCCAGGAAGCGCGCCTCGCCCCGCAGCAGGGCCGCATCCTCGATCCGGGGCGTGCCCGCCCCCATCCCGGTGGCCGCGGCGGATTCGACCGGAGCGTCGCCGCTCATGCGCCACCCCCGCGCATCAGCCGCGCGGCCAGCAGTACCGCATCCACGATGTTCTGGTAGCCGGTGCAACGGCACAAGTGGCCGGACAACACGTCACGGATCTGCGCCTCGTCTGGATCCGGTTCATGGGCCAGCAGCTCCGCCACCGACATCAGGATTCCCGGCGTGCAGAAGCCGCACTGCAGGCCGTGCAATTCGTGGAAGGCCTGCTGGATCGGATGCAAGGAACCGTCGGGCCGCGCCAGCCCTTCCACCGTGCCGATCTCGCGCCCCTCGGCCTGCACCGCCAGCATCAGGCAGCCGCGCGCCGAACAGCCATCCACCAGCACGGTGCACGCGCCGCACACGCCATGTTCGCAGCCCACATGGGTGCCGGTCATGCCCAGCTCGCCACGCAGGAAATCCGCCAGATTCATCCTCGGCTCGGCGCGTCCCTGCCGGGATGCGCCATTGACGCGCAGCCGGATGGGCAGCGCCTGTGCCTCGTCGTGCCTGCTCATGGCTCCCTCTCATCGTGGGCGCGGGCGCGCGCGATGGCCTGCGCCAATGCGCGCCGCGCCAGCACCCCGGCCAGGCGCTGGCGATACCAGGCAGGCACCTGGCTGTCGCCCGTCGCGACGACCTCGCCGCACAGGCGCGCCGCCTGGTCCAGATCGTCCTGCGCGCCATGGCCGCCCGTCAGCGCCGCTTCCACCTCGGGCATGCGCAGCGGCGCGGCGGCCACGCCGCCCAGCGTCAGCGAGACGCGCGCCAGCCGCCCGGACGCATCGAGCGCGACCAGCGCCGCGACCGAGACGATGGCGAAGTCCCCGCAACGGCGGGCGAATTCGAGGAAGGCATGGCCATGTCCGGCGGGCCAGGGCTGGACGCGGATGCACGTCAGCATCTCATCGGCTTCCAGCGCCGGCGTCATGTAGCCCGCGAAGAAATCCGCCATACGCAGCCGCCGCTGGCCGCGCACGCTGGCCGCCGTCAGTTCGGCGTCCATCGCCAGCGCCACGGTCGGCAGCTCGGCGGACGGATCCAGCTGGCACAGGCTGCCGCCGACGGTGCCCCGGTTGCGGGTCTGGCGATGCCCGACCTGCAGGATGGCTTCGCGCCATAGCGGCAGGCGCCGGGCCGCCAGCGGCGAGAATTCCACATCGCGTTGCCGTGTCATGGCGCCGATCTCGATGCCGCCGTCCGATTCGCGCAGATAGGCCAGTTCCGCCACCCGGTTGATGTCGATGAGGCAATCGGGAAAGGCGAAGCGCATGTTCAGCATGGCCACGAGCGACTGCCCGCCCGCCAGGACGCGGGCGCTCTGCTCCCGGGCCAGCAGCCGCAGCGCTTCGGCCAGCGTATCGGGCGCCAGGTAGCGGAAGGCGGGCGCTTTCATGGCCGCTCAGATCTTCGACAGGTCCAGCGCCGACGGCGCGAACAGTTCCTCGGGCGCCACGCACCGCTTGGACAGGCCCTGCTCGAAGTGGTAGCGCGAGAACGTGTCGATGGCGTGGCGGTTGGCCTCCAGGCCATAGGGCCAGAAGTCCTGTCCCATCAGCGCCCTCGCCTCGTCCAGGTGATGCACCATCCAGGGCAGCGTCGCGGCAAGATGGCAGATCTCGCCGAGATCGCGCACGGCCAGCTCCTTCGCCTTGATGAAGGCCTTGTAGACGCTGACCGGCAGCCAGGGATGCGCGGCCACGAGCGACTTCCGGATTCCCACCATGTGCATGATCGGAAAGATCCCGGTGCGGCGGAAATAGGCCTTCTCGGCCTCGATGTAGTCGTCGCCGTACAACCTGCCCACGTTGGGCGCGCCCCGCAGGAAGCAGGATGGCGCGCGCGCGCCGATATAGCCGTCGATCTCCCCGTGCTCCAGCATGCCCGACAGCGTCTTGTCGTCGGGAATCTGCCGCAGGTCGATTCCGGGCCCCAGATCGATGGGCGCGCGCTCGCCGCGCCCGGGCTCCTCGACGCCGCCCCGGCGCCAGCCGATCTCCTCGGGCCGGACGCCATGCTCGTCCTGCAGGATCCCTCGGATCCAGACGTTGGCCGTGATCTGGTACTCCGGCACGCCGATGATCCGGCCGCGCAGGTCCTGGGGCGTGACGATGCCCCGGTCGGTGCGCACATAGATGCCCGACTGGCGGAACACGCGCGAGATGAACGCCGGTATGGCGACATAGTCGTTGTCGCCCCGCGCCGTCGTCATCATGTGGCTGCTCATCGAGATCTCGGTCACGTCGAACTCGCGATAGCGGAATGCCCGGTGGAACGCCTCTTCCGGTTCGAGGGCGACGGCGGCAACCTCGCAGCCCTCGATGGGGGCCCGTCCATCGAACAGGGCGCGGGTACGGTCATAGTTGCCGCAGGCGAGACTGATACGCAAGGTGTTCATGTGAATGCTCCGCTGGGCCTTCCGGCCGCTCCGTTCCTGTCTGTCAGATCGAATGCCCCGGGCCGTCGCCGACCCGGATGTCCTGTTCCATGATGTCGCCGGCCTCTTGCCGGCTCAGTCCAGTGGCTTGCCTCGCAGGTCGCGCAGGCCGAACGCCGCCAGCCCGCTCAGCGCGCAAAGCACGGCGATGTAGCCGTTGAACAGATCCGGCCAGCCCTTGCTGGCGAACCATGAGCCCAGGTAAGGCGCCGTGCCCCCGAACACCGCGATGGAGATGTTGTACGGCGCGCCCCAGCCTATCGCCCTGACCCGGGTCGGGAACTGCTCGGCGAAGCCGGCCGCGACCGCGCCGCTGCCCAGGCCGATCAGGGCCATGGCGGCACAGGTCACCCAGGGCAGCGACCCGGCGTCGGCCATCACGTAGCGCATCATCGGCGTGAGCAGCGCCGCGAAGGCCAGCCACGACACGCCCAGCACCAGGCGGCGGCCGATCAGGTCGGACAGCGCGCCGCTGACGGGCATGCACAGCGTGTAGACGATCAGGCCCAGCGTGCTGGCCGAGAAGGTGGTGGCCGCGGACACGACGCCCTTGGCGCGCAGGATGTTCGGCACGTAGCCGACCCAGATATAGAGCGCCATGGTCGGACCGATGGCCACCAGGAACAGCCTGAGCATGCTGGGCCAGTACTCGGCCGCGACCACGCGCAGGCTGCCGCGATCCTTCTTCCGCGTCGTCTTGGCGACCTTCAGGAACAGCTCGGATTCCGCCGCCGAACGCCGCATGTACAGTCCGAACAGGCCCAGCGCCGAGCCCAGCACGAACACCAGCCGCCAGCCGTAGCTCTCCATTTGCGCAGGCGTCAGCAGCTGGGTCAGCAAGGAACCCGCCAGCGAGGCCGACAGCGTTCCCAGGCCGACGCTGATGTAGAAGAAGCTGCCGCTGAAGCCGCGATGCCGCGCGGGCGAGGCTTCGACGATGTAGCTGCCGCCCGCCGAGGTCTCGCCGCCCATGGCCAGCCCCTGCAGCAGGCGCGCGGCGATCAGCATCGCCGGAGACAGCCAGCCCGCCTGCGCGAACGTGGGCACGACGGCGATCATCAGGCTGCCGGCCGCCATCAGGAAAATCGTCGCGGCCAGCGCGTTCTTGCGTCCGTGGCGATCGGTATAGATGCCGAAGATGAAGCTCCCCACCGGACGGACGAAGAAGCCGACGGCGAAGATCGCGAAGGTCGACAACAGGCCCGCCAGCGGATCGCCCGCCGGGAACACCTGGCGCGAGATATAGCTCGCGAACAGCGCGTAGGCGAACCAGTCGAAGCACTCGACGAAGTTCCCCACCGCGCCCACCATCACGGAATGATTGACCGTTGATGCCCGGCGCTCGCCGTCGCCCGGCCCTTGCACCGCCTGGTCCACTCCCACCGGAGTCGCGGTATTGTCCATGTCCCTTTCCCCTTGCGCTGAAACAACGCTTGAATGCTTATCGATGCCCGCGGCGGCGCCGGCCCGCAACGCTCGGGCCGGCGGACCGCCCTGTCAGAAAAAGACGCTCAGGTTCGGACTGCCGATCACGGTGTGGTCCAGGTAGATTTCCCGACGCGCCACCTGGAACCCATCCGAGGTCTGCCGCAGGACATCCTTGCGGCAGCCGAACCAGAGATCCTGCATGCTCTCGAGCCGTGAACGGTGCAGCGCGAAATTGCTTTCGACGCGCAATCCGCCATCGCCCAGCCGCCCGACGACGCGCACATTGCTGACGACGTGCCGGGTCCGGGAATGCGGCTCCTCCGCCCAGGCAAAGCCGGTGCGCAGCTTGCGCACGCGAACGATCATCAGCTCCTTGGTTTCGTCGAACAGGGCGCCTTCCCCCGGACGGCTGAACTCTCCGGCCTCCTGTCCGGGCGCCCGCGTCTCGCGCACCGGCATCCAGTAGCTCAGGTCGTCGGCCAGCAGTTCGAGCCAGTCCTCGAAGCGCCGCTCGTCCAGAAGGGCCGCCTCGCGGTGGTAGAACTGCTCGACCTCGTGTTGCAGCAACAGGGCCTGTATTCCCGCCATCAGCCCGGGCTGCGCGGCGCAGGCCGCGTTCAGGTCGTCGCGCATCGGAAGTAGTCCGTGGGTTGGGTGTGGGCGGCGCGCAGCTCGGGCCAGGACGCCGCGTCCATGAATTCGGCCCAGCACTGATACAGCCACAGCTGCGCGTGCTCGTTGACCAGGTCCTCGATCAGGGGAGGACTGTCCCCCAGGCGGGTCAGGCGGGCCCGTCCGAGTTTCATCGCGTAGTGCAGGTCCCGGTCCTGCGCGGCCAGGCTGCGCGCGCCGTGGGTGCTCTGGTCCCAGTTTTCCCCGTCATCCTGCTCGAACATCCCGGCGGGGCCGAAATGCCGGTTGGAGGAACGGATCTGCATGCGCCGCGTCTCTTCCGACGCATTGCGATCCACCAGGACCGTCTTGCGAACCTCCATCCTTCCGGGGCCCCTGGGATGCCGGACCATCAGATCGCGCGACCCGCTGTTGACGAAGAGATTCGGGAACACGTTCATGTTCGAGCGCTGCACCCGGGACCGCACCGGACCGAGCCGCGCCTGGATGGCGGGATCGAGCCGCCAGGCCGCCAGCGGCGACCCCAGGTCCACCTCATTGGCCTCGGCGAAGTCGGCATTGAGCCCGTGTCCATACGCCGCCAGCAAGGTGATGCCCTTCTGCTCGCGCGTCGGCGCATACTGCGCCAGCGACTGTGCGCCGTTGCCGCCCAGATGCCCCGCCAGCATGGCCGAACGATGGGTCCAGGCGGCGTGGTACATGTCGCCGATCGCGTTGTCGGCGGCGAACTTCCAGTTGCCCTCGATGTTCCAGCGCACCACGCCGGGCGCCGCGACCAGATCGCCCTGGTCGAGCAGCAGGTCCAGCCCCCAGCGCATGTCGCCCAGGAACTCCTCCAGCGACGGCGCTTCCGGGTCGAAAGTGCCGAACACCAGGCCCTTGTAGCTGTCGATCCGCGCCACGCGCACCAGGCCCAGCGACGGCTGGTCGATCTCATCCTTGTACAGCTCCGCCTTGCCCGGAACGCCGATCAGGTTGCCCTTGGTGTTGTACGCCCAGCCGTGATACGAACAGACGAAACTCCGGGCATTGCCCCGGTCCACCCGACAGACGCGGTTGCCCCGGTGCCTGCAGGAATTCACGAGCCCGTAAAGCTTGCCGTCACGGTCGCGGCACAGGATCACGGGCTCCTCGCCCATGTAGACGTGAACGAAATCACCGGGATCGGGAACCTCGCTTTCGTGCGCCAGGTATAGCCAGGCCCGCTTGAAGATGCGGTCCAGCTCCGCCCGGTAGATATCTTCGTCGTGGAAGATCCGCCGCGACACCAGCCCCTCCTCGGGCTTGACGTACTGGCGGTATTGTTCCTTGCTCGCAATGGCATCCATATGCTGGTCTACGCCCGTCCGATTGCGGCCTCATGCAAGCTGGACGCCGCCGGCCGATACTCGCGACGTCCCGGCATCTAAGCTACCGGCCGGGCGCGGCTCCTGTCCAAGACAGAATATTGACCGCAGGCATGCCGCAACGCGCTCGCGCATCGTCCTGCGGCGCAGCAAGACAGATCGGATCTTTCCAGAACATCAAGGTCTGGCAGGCATCGCGCAAATGTATTCGACCTGCCCGCAAGCCCCTGCCTAAGATGCCTGTGCTCCATGCCGGCATCCATGAACGCCGGCGCGGCCCTTTCACGGCACCATGAGATCAGCACCATGACCCACGCCGCTCCCGAGCGCCTGCCGCTGCGCGTCCATGCCTTGCGGCGGATCGCCGAGAACATCATCGAACTGGATCTGCGGGGCGAAGGCGGATCGCCAGCGCCCATCGAGGCCGGCGCGCATCTGGATCTGCATCTTCCGGGCGGCCTGACCCGCAGCTACTCGCTGACCAATCCCGGCGATGCCAGCGGCCGGTATGTGCTGGCGGTGGCGCTGGATGCCGCCAGCCGGGGCGGCTCCGCCTACATCCATGCCCGGCTTCGCCCCGGCGACACACTGCAGGCCAGCGGTCCGCGCAACCACTTTCCGCTGGCGGCCGGCGCGGCCCCCAGCATCCTCATCGCCGGCGGCATCGGCATCACGCCGATCTGGGCCATGATCCAGCGCCTGGCAGCCGAGCAACGCGACTGGCGGCTGCTCTATGCCGTGCGCTCGCGCGCCCGCGCCGCCTACCTGGATGTCCTGCTGCAACGCTATCCAGACCGGCTCAGCCTGCACGTCGACGAGGAAGCAGGCGGCGCCGCCGATCTGGCGGGATTCCTGCGAACCGCGCCGGCGGACGCGCAGCTGTATTGCTGCGGTCCGGCGCCAATGCTGGACGCGTTCGAATCCGCGACGGCGGACCGGCAGCCGTCCCACGTCCATCTGGAACGCTTCAAGGGCGGCGGCGATGTCGCCGCCGGCGGCTTCACCGTGATCGCGGCGGCATCCGGCGGCAGCCATTTCGTGGCCGAGGGCAGCACCATCCTGGACACGCTGCTGGACGCCGGACTGGATATCCCGCATTCCTGCGCCGACGGCATCTGCGGCACCTGCGCGACCCGGGTCATCGAAGGCATCCCGGACCATCGCGACACCTTGCTCAGCGCCGAGGAGCGCGAGGCGAACAAGAAAATGCTGATCTGCGTTTCCGGCTGCAAGAGCGGCCGGCTGGTGCTCGATCTGTAGTCCCGGGCCAATGCGGCCCGACACACCAAGGAGAGAATGATGTCCCTATGGCTGAACGCGCTGGGCGCCAGCGTGCGTTTTCATGACGTCGACGGCGTGCGCACCCGCTGCCTGGAGGCCGGCGAAGGCCCGGCCGTGCTGCTGCTGCATGGCATAGGCGGTCATGTCGAGGCTTACGCCAAGAACGTGGTTCCCCTGGCGCAGCACTATCGCGTCATCGCCGTGGACATGCTGGGCCATGGCATGACGGACAAGCCGGACGGCGACTACATGCCGCCGGACTACGCCGCCCACATCCTGGCCCTGATGGACACGCTGGGCATCGCCCGCGCCCACATCGTCGGCGAATCGCTGGGTTCCTGGGTCGCGTACTGGATGATCCAGGCCGCGCCGTCGCGCGTGCTGTCGTGGACCTGCTGCGTGGGCGCCGGCCTGCAGGTGGCCGGCTTCGACAACCTGCGCTCGCCCGGCGTGGCGGAACTGCGCAAGCGTTCCAGCCAGGCATCGGCGGTGCCCACGCGCGACAGCATCCGCGCGCGCCTGGAATGGCTGTTCCACGAACCCGAGCGCTTCGTCAGCGACGAATTGGTAGAAACGCGGCTGCGGTTCTGGTCCAACCCGGCCATGCTGCGGATACAGCCGATGATCGCCGGCATCATGGATCCCGAACGCGGCGAGCAGTTCTACATCACCGCCGAACGGCTCGCGCGCATCGCCACGCCGACGTATTTCCTCTGGACCGAATTCAATCCCACCACGCCCTGGCAGGCGGCCGAGACGGCCAGCCGGCATGTCCGGGGATCGCGCCTGGACATCATGCCGAACTGCGGACACTGGCCGCAGTACGAGGATCCCGACGGCTTCCACCAGCGCCTGCTCGGCTTCCTGGACTCGGTCGCCGTGGGCGCCGATTCCACGCCGGCTTCTTGAACGAAAGGCCGATCATGCTATTGCAAAGCCTGGGCTATGTCGGGGTGGAAACCACCCGCCTCGACGAATGGCGCGCATTCGGCCCGCGCATCCTGGGGCTGGAGGTGGCGGACGCCACCGCCTCGTCGCTGGCCTTCCGCATGGACGACCGCAAGCAGCGCATCCTGGTGGACCGGGGCAACGCCGACGGCGCCGTCTTCTACGGCTGGGAGGTCGCGGACGGCGACGCGCTGGAACGGCTCGCCGCCAGGCTGGACCGGGCCGGCGTCAGGGTGGACGCCATGTCGCGAACTGTGGCCGACCGGCGCCAGGTGGGGCGCGGCCTGTGCTTCCTCGATCCGGCGGGCAACCGCCATGAAGCCTTCTGCGATCCCGCGCTGGCGGATCGCGCATTCCGGCCCGGCCGCGCCATGTCGGGCTTTCGCACCGGTCCGCTCGGCATGGGCCATGTCGTGCTCATGGCGCAACGCATCGAAGACCTGCTCCCCTTCTATGTCGACCTGCTCGGATTCCGCCTGAGCGATTACATGCTGCATCCCTTCAAGGCGTATTTTTTCCACACCAACGCGCGGCACCACAGCCTGGCCCTGGCCGAGACCGGCATCAGCCGCAGGCTGCATCACCTGATGGTGGAAACCTACAGCCTGGACGATGTCGGCCAGGGCCTGGACCTGGCCGACGCCGACGACTGCGTCAGCGTCAGCCTGGGACGCCATAGCAACGACCTGATGACCTCGTTCTATGCGCGGACCCCGTCAGGCTTCATGGTGGAGTACGGTTGGGGCGGCCGCGACATCGCCCCCGACGCCTGGCAGCCGGTCGAACTGCGCGACGGCCCCAGCCTCTGGGGGCATGAGCGCGCCTGGCTGCCGCCGGAGGGGCGCGCGCAGGCGCTGGCCATGCGCCTGGACGCCGCGGCGCGGGGCGTGCGCGGCCCGGTCCAGGTCCTGCCCGGCAATCACCACGTCATGGCAGGCGTCTGTCCCTGGTGGGATGCGCTGCGCCGCTGAGCCGCCTGGCCGCGCCGGATGGCCAGGCGGGAATATCCGCCCGGCGCCAGTGCGGCGCTAGACCGGCGCCACGCCCGAGGCGGGACGGATGCCGCGGATGTCGATGCCGCCGTCGCACGCGATGATGCTGCCCGTGCAGACGCGGGCGGCGGTCCGGGACGCCAGGTACAGGTAAGCCCCCACATAGTCCTCGGCGACAGGATAGAAGTTCAGCGGCAGCATCGCCGCGATCTCGGCCTCCCGGCCCGCGGGATCGACAGGACGATCCCGCGCCGGCTGCCGCGACAGGGAATCCGGGCTGCGCAGATCGGAAGCCATTGCCGTCGGGGCCACGCCGTTGACGCGTATCGCCGGCGCCAGCTCGTAGGCAAGCTGGCGCAGCAGGCCGACAGCCGCGTGCTTGGACGCCGTGTAGAGGGGGCCGCCGCCGCCCGTGTGGAAGCTGGCGTTGGACAGGGTGAAGATCATGCTGCCCCGGCTTTCCAGCAAGGCCGGCGCCGCCGCGCGCGCGCCCAGGACCAGCGAACGGACGTTCACCGAAAAGACCTCATCAAACGCCTGGCCGATCCGCGCGGGCTCCAGCTGCAGCAGGCCGGTACGGTTGTCCCAGACGCCCGCGTTGCCAATGAATACGTCCAGCCTGCCGAACCGCGCCAGCGTCTCGTCCACGGCCCGCTGGTTGGGATCCAGGCGGGAACAGTCGCCTTCGACCACCACGATGTCGGGATGCGATTCACGCAACGCGCTGGCCTTGGACGGGGATTTTTCCAATACCGCGATCCGCGCGCCTTCCTCATGAAAGCGTTCCACGATCGCGCGTCCCAGGCCCGATCCCCCGCCTGTGATCAAGACGACTTCACCTCGAATATCCATCTGCGTCATGTCCTGTTTCGCGCCAGGCGGATCGCCCCCGGGGCCCGCCGGGCATGCCGCCGGCGCCGCGCCGCGCGGCCCATGGCGGCAATGCAAGGACACCTTAATGCGCGCAAGCCGCGCCGGTCCAGAAGTCTCTGGGCTCGCCTGCCATGCCGAAATGCTCTGGCGCGCGGGCCGCTAGACGCCGGCGCGGGACTTGCGCGCCTCCTCTCCGACCTCGCTCACCAGCTTGATGACGGCCTGCGTCGCGCTGGACAGGTCGCCGCTCTGCGGCCAGACCAGCCGCAGCGTACAGGTCCAGTCCGGCTGGAAGATCGGGCGGATGGCCAGTTCCCCGCGCTGGACCCGGCTGCTGACCACGCTGACCGGCAGGATGGAATACCCCAGCTTCTGCGCGATCAGGTCGCTCATGATCGAACCGGACTCCACTTCGAAGCGCACATGGACCTGCTCGCCGAGCTCACGCGCCTTGTCCTCCAGCAGCGCGCGCAGCCGGTGCGGCGCCGCCGGCGCCACCAGCGGCTGGCGCAGCGCCTCGGCCAGCGTGATCGGGCCGTCCTCGGGCCGCAGCGCATCGGCATTGCCAACGAAGACGAAGGGTTCTTCGTACAGCACCCGTCCGGGCCTGCCGGTCGTCTCGTCGCTGCCGTCGAACACGCAGGCCAGGTTCAGCCGGCCATCGTCCAGCCATTCCTCCAGCGTATGGGACAGGCCTTCGACCATGTTCAGGTTGACGTCCGGAAGCTCCTGGATCGCGCGGCGGGCGATGATGCCCGTGATCCCTTCCATGACGTTCGGCGGCACGCCCATGACCACGCGGCCATGCGGCGGACAGCTGAAATCGCGCATGACCTGTTTCAGGGCCGAGGCCTGCGCGAGCATGGCCCGCGCCTGCGGCAGCAGGAATTTTCCGGCCTCGGTCATCATGACGCCGCGCGAATGCCGCACGAACAGCTGCTGTTCAAGATCCTCTTCCAGCTTGCGGATCTTCAGGCCCAGCGCCGGCTGGGCGATGTGCAGCAGCTCGGCCGCCTTGGTGAAATTCTTCAGCTCGGCGATGGCGACGAACGCCTGTAATCGTCTCAGGTCCATTTCCGGCCTTGCCTCCCCCAACAACGCGGCTGTCGACGCGACGGCTTCGCAGACCTTTTTTCAACAGCCTAGGCCGTATCCCGCCCGTCAGCAAGACAGGGGTATCACCAAGGCCCCTGCCCCGTCCCGGCGCCCGGCGCCGCCCTCAGGATCCGGCCCCGCCCAGTTCGAAGCCCACGGTACCCAGCCCGGCAATCCGCGCCATGACCCGGTCGCCCGGCCGCAGCGCGCACATCGGTCCGAGCGCGCCGGTCATCACGATATCGCCGGCCCGCAACGGCGTGCCCAATTGCCGCATGCGCCGCGCCAGCCAGACGGCGGCATTCAGCGGGCTGCCCATGCACGCACGCCCGTCTCCCCTGGAAGCCGGCGCGTCGTTGATCGTCATTTCCATGGCGCACCCGGCGAAATCGAAGCCGTCCGCCCGGATCGCCGGCGTGCCCAGCACGAAGCGGGCGCTGGACGCGTTGTCCGCGATGGTGTCGACCAGGGAGATCTTCCAGTCCCGGATCCGGCTGTCGACGATTTCGATGGCCGGCAGCACGAAGGCGACGGCGCGCAATACATCCGCGACATGGGGTTCGTCCACGTCCAGGTCGCTGCCCAGCACCAGCGCGACCTCGGCCTCTGCCTTCGGTTGCAGCAAGCCCTCGGGCGGCAGGGTCGCGCCGTCGCCCACGATCATGTCCGACAGCAAGGCGCCATAGTCCGGCTGGGACACGCCCAGCTGGCGCTGCACCGCCACGGAGGTCAGGCCGATCTTGCGGCCGATGAGCCGCCGCCCCCGCGCGATGCGGCGCTCCACGTTCAATTGCTGCACGGCATACGCGGCCTCGATATCCTGCTCGGGCAGCAGCGTGGAAACCGGTTCGCACTGCGCGCCGGTCATCTCCGCGTCGCGCAGCCTGTGCGCGGCCGCTTCGACGGCGGATGCCGGATTGATGGCATGTTCTGTCACTCGGGTTCCCCTTTTCGATGGCTGACATGAGGAAGCCGACTACCGATGCTTCCGACGTCCATCCCGCCAAGGTAAACCCGATCCGGGCGCGCTGTGCGTGCTTATATGGACTGGTGAAATAGCGAATCTGTATGGCTCGGGCCGAACCTGTCAGAAGCGATAGGTCACGCTGCCCACCACCGTGCGCCGCGTGCCGTAGAAGCAGTCGCCGCGCGCGATGCAGGTGCCCACGTATTCCTTGTCGAACAGGTTGGTCACGTTCAGCGCCACGCGGAACGGGCCTCGGTCATAGGCCAGCACCGCGTCGTACAGCGTCACGCCCTCGACGCGGTTGTTGCCCACGCCGTCGAAGCTGTGGCCGTTGTAGCGCACGCCCGCGCCCGCCAGGAAGCCCGGCACGCCGAAGGCGCTGAAGCGGTAGTTGGCCCACAGCGACGCCATGTTCGACGGAATGCTGGCCAGCCGCTGGCCCTGGTCGGTGGCCGTGCCCTTGGTGATCTTGGGATTCAGGTAGGTGTAGGTGGCCACCAGGTCCATCCGGCCCAGCGAGGCCATGGCCTCCAGTTCCAGGCCGCGCGTGCGCGCCTCGCCGACCTGCACGGTGTCTGCCTGGCCGTTGACCACGCCGGCGACCTGGCGGTTCTTCTCGATCATGTCGAAGACGCTGGCCGTGACCGTCAGGTTCTCGCCCGGCGGCTGGTACTTGACGCCCGCCTCCCACTGCTTGCCGCGCAGCGGCTTGTAGGCTTCGTTGGCCTTGTTGAAGCCGGCCACGCCCTGGAACGACTCGGCATAGCTGATGTACGGATTCAGGCCCATGGCCGAGCGGTACATCAGGCCGAAGCGCTTGCTCAGTTCGCTGTCGTCGCGGCTGCCGGACGGCGTGCCGTCCACGGACGACTTGGAGCTGTCGTGGCGCAGGCCCAGCATCAGCAACCACTGGTTCCACTCCAGCTGGTCCTGCAGGTACAGGCCGGTCTGGTTGGCGCGCGAATCGGGCACGCGCATGGTGGACGTCGGCGGCGTGTAGTTGCCGTAGACGGGGTTGTACACGTCGATGGGCGCGGCCGAGCCGCCCACGCCACGGCGCGCGGCGAGCTTGGAGCGCTGGTAGTCGATGCCCGCCAGCAGCGTATGCCGCACCGCGCCGGTGGCGAACTTGAACTGGCCCTGCGTGTCGAGCACGAACTGGTCGAGCGTGGGCTGGTTCAGGTAGATCGTGCGGCGCAGCAGCGTATCGCTTCCCGGCACCCAGCCATGGCCGGCGCCGTTGAAGCCGGCGGTGTAGACGCTGCGGTAATCCACCTTGCTACGCGTGTAGCGCAGGTTCTGGCGCACCGTGACGGTATCGTTGAAGGCGTGCTCGAACTGGTAGCCCAGCGAGCGCTGCTCGGCGGTGTACTTGTCGAAGTCCGGCTCGCCGACGAAGAAGTCCTGCGGAATGCGCCCGCCCGGCTTGCCGTAGAGCGTGCCGCGCCAGGGCAGGAAGCCCAGCATGGTGCCGCTGTCGTCCTTCTGGAAATTCGCCAGCAGCGTCAGCGAGGTGCTGGCGCTGGGCCGGTACGTCAGCGACGGCGCGATGAAATAGCGGTCGTCCTTGACGTGCTTGATCGAGGCGTTGCTGTCGCGCCCCAGCGCCACCACGCGGTACAGCCATTTGCCTTCTTCATCGATCGGGCCGGTCAGGTCGGCCTGGATCTGCTTGCGCTGGTAATTGCCGTAGCTGATGCCGATCTCGCGCGCGGCCTCGGCCTGCGGACGCTTGCTGACCTGGTTCAGGATGCCGCCCACCGCGCCCTGGCCGTACAGCATGCCGGACGGTCCCTTCAACACCTCGATGCGCTCCAGCGCATAGGGATCGGGACGGGTGTTGTTGTAGAAGCCGACGGAATTAAGCAGGCCGTCCAGGTACTGGGTGGAATCGGCGCCGCGGATCTTGACCGAATCGCCGCGATTGTCCACGCCGAAGGCGGCGGCGGTGACGCCGGCGGTATACCCCACCGCCTGCTGCACCGATTGCGCGCCCTGCAGTTCCATGCGGTCGCGAGTGATCACCGTGATCGACTGCGGCGTTTCCATCAGCGGCGTGTCGGTCTTGGTGGCGGTGACGGCGCGCTTGGCCACGAAGCCCTGCACCGGGCCGGTCGGGGATTCATTCACCTCGGTCGCCGTCACGGTGACGGCGGGCAATTCCACCTGTTGCTGCGGCTGCTGGGCCAGCGCCGGACTGACCGCCCCCGCTCCCATCATCAACATCGCCGCGCCCACGGATTGGGCGCGCCTGGGGCAAGGGCTGGGCCTGGTGCCAGTCGCCATCGTTCTTCCTTTCCTGATCTTTAACACATGAATACAAATGCAATGTATTCGCATTTGCGAGTGAATTGTGTAATAAAGCTTTCAGTCTGCGCAAGCACGAAATCCAATCCGGACTTCCCCCCGTTGCGGCAACGATACAAACCGGCCCCTTCGGCCCCTCGAATGACACGCGCGCGTCAGGCGCCATGACTACAATCCGCCCCGCTGTCGCTGGGGCCCGGCCGCGCGAGGGGGTATTTACCCTGTATTACCCGCTACTACCGCGCCAGCCCCGGATCTGCAATCATCAACTGTCCCGCCGACCGCCGCGCCCCTGGCCGCCGTCGACGATTCCCGGGTTCAACGCTGCATTCCAGAGCCTTACATGTCTCACGTTCAGCACTCCCCCAGCCGCCCGGACCTGGGCGGCATCCATCTCGTTCCCACGGACGCCGCCCAGGCCGGCGCCGCCCGCCAGCAACTCGAGGCCTTCCTGGCGCGCTCCCGCCTGCGGGACATCACGATCTGCGCGGACCTGGACGGCGCCGCGCCCGGCTGCCGGGCCAGCCTGGCGCCCGCCTTCGCGGCGCAACACCTTCCCGATCACGACACCACCGGCCTGGCGCGATCGCTGGGCCTGGACAGCGGCGCCGACGAGGCCGCCCTGGAACGCGAGATCCTGCTGGCCATGCTGGGCAGCCCGGTCCCCTTCCCCTTCCCGTCCGTGCCCGAGCTGGAGTCCGCCGTCCGCATTCGCCGGCGCATCGTCCAGGCCGCGCACAAGACCGCCCTGGCCTTCGACACCGAGCACGCCGAGCGCCCCGAGGGCTATTGGACCTATGACGAGGAACGCGGCTTCACCATCCTGCCCGGCCGCTCGCTCATCGAGGGCCTGCGCCGCGCCACACAGCCCGAGGCCTCGGGCCAGCTCTACGCCTTCTCCTGCTACCGCGCGACCGAGTACGTCACGGTGCTGGGCATCGCCCAGGAGCTTGAGCAGGCCAATCCCGCGCTGGCGCGCGACCTGCAGCGCCAGTGGGAAACGCGCGCGGTGATGTCCGGGCGCTTTCACGACACCTTCCTGCACGAGTACGGCTCGCTGGCCGAGCCGCTGCCCCAGCGCTTCTACGTGCCGGGCGACCGACTCTGGTTCCGCAATCCGGATCCCGCGTCGTCCGATGTGGAAGGCTATGAAGGCTCCTGGGTGTTCTACCTGGGCGGCGGCCTGTTCAATAATTTCTGGGAACGCGACCAGCCCTTCACGCTGACCTCCAAGTGCGTGGAGATCCATCACTGGCAGCATGGCTTGCGCGTCGACGCCCAGGGCAAGGGCTATATCGACGAAGAGCGCGTCAAGACGCTGGTGCGCCAGACGCTGGCCGACCCCGACGCCACCGCCGCCGTGCTGGCGCGCATGATGCGCATCCGCGATCCGCAAGGCGTGTACGAGGAAGGCGGCTGCATCGACGCCACCCGCGAACGCGTGCGCTGGGTCACGCCCGGACATAGCGATATCTCGCTGCCGGACTTTCCCGCTTCGGCGCGGGCCCGCTCGGCCTGAGGCGGCACGCCGCCGGCTGCGCGACGGTCCGCGCCGGCGGCATGCTCAACGCGCGCGACGGCGCCAGCGCAACGAAGAACCCGGCTCATCGAATAGCCGCTGTTCTCCATTCACGGCGTCGCGAGCGGCGCGAGCTTCAGGGGAGCATCCCACCCCGCCACCGCCGGCCGGCTCCCGTCCGCCTGCCTGTCGCGAACCGTCTTTCCGGCGAAGACATACAGGTGCTTGTAGGCGTCGTCCACCATGTGCCGCGACTCGCGGACGCCTTCGATCGGCGGCGTGAACTCGTCGAACATCTCCTCATCCAGCGTCACCGGAAACGGCACGATATCCGCGCGCGCATTGAAGCCCAACACGAGCAATCCACCCGGCTTGAGCACGCCGTGGCACTGCGCCAGCAGCATTGTCATGGCATGTCGCGTATTCACGCCAAAGCCCAGCAGGCCGTTGGCGATGACGATATCGAACGCCTCCTCGCCGTAGTGTCCGGCCATGTCCATCACATCGCCAACGACGTGCCGCCCCGGAGGACCATATTTGGCGCGGTCTGGCCTGATATCAATCGAATGGAATTCCACGGCATGCAGCAATCTGGGATAGTGCCAGTTGTACCGGTCCATCCCCAGGAAAAGCAGCCGGTTTCTCTGGCTTGTCGCGCCGGCAAGGCGGTTCACATAACTGAAAATCTCGTTTTCCATGAACGCCCGGCTCGGCGTCTCCAGTTTGAAATCGATATTGCATCGCTCGGCCAGCGCGGGCGACAGCCTGAAGATAACCTTGTTCAATTTATGCCTGAGTCTGCTGCGCATGGCCCTTCTCCACATTTCACGAACCCGGAGTGGCAAGCGCGGCGCACGCAAGCCGGCGCGATCCGCCGGCACGATCATGACTCGCTCGGAAAAACCATCGCAGAGCCCTCCGCCACGCCACTCCCACATCGTCGTCGCAAGACCCATTCAATCGGTCAGTGCGCGAACAAGCCGGATTCTCGGGAACGCGGTCGCGCGCGGCAAATTACATTTCTGACGGTATCGCAACGCGTTCAAGCAGCGATTTTGGGCTTCTGAGGCGAATATCCATCTAAACCCCTTCAATCGCCCTCAAGCCGCTGACAACCCTTGATCTCGGGTCAGGAAGGATGCGTATGCCGGCGATACGGAAATTAATCTGGCTGCAATCTTGTCGTAATTTCCAAGGCATCGGTTTCGGAAAACACGCAAGGCAAGCGCCCTGCCCGAGTGCCTGCGAAGCCGATGGCCACGGCCTGCGTGCCATCAACGCGACAGAGGCGCTGTTCAATGCCGAAGCCAAGACAAACAGGGCGGCCCGCAAGGGCCGCCCTGTCTGCCATTCAAGCCGGGCCGGTTCAGCCCCCTTCGGCCGTCAACCTGGCCAGGTTGCGCTGCTCGGTTTCCGTCAGCCGGCCCAGCTCTGCCTGTCCCAGGTCCACCTGCCCCAGCACCTGCACCGGCGCGTCCGGCGCATAACGCGCCGCGTCGGCGCGCGCGGCGCCCGGCGTGGCCGCGCCAGCCGATCCGCCGGCGGGCGCCTGCGTCGCGCCCTCGACGCCCTCATTGCCAAAGCCCAGGATCTGCACCGAGATGATCGACGGCTGCGACTGGCGCGCGGCATTGCGCGAGCGGTTCGCCTCGCTCTCGGCCGAGGCCGCCGCCGCGCCCGAGGCCGCGCTGGCCGAGCTGAGCGCCGAGGTGTTGACCGCCGCCGTCACCGGCACCCCGCTGCTGTTGCCCTGGGCCTGGATGTTGGCCGCGTTGACCA
>NZ_JCBANG010000052.1:0-42706 GCF_059760905.1 Achromobacter sp. 1011811831 | reverse complement strand
ACGCAAACCCGCGTCAATACTTGGTAGGCCCCCCGAGAGTCGAACTCGGCACCAACGGATTATGAGTCCGCTGCTCTAACCAGGCATGAGCTAGAGGCCCAGGAAACTTACTGCCCTTCCAGGAAGCTCTTCAGCTTGTCGGCCCGGCTGGGGTGACGCAGCTTGCGCAGTGCCTTGGCTTCTATTTGGCGGATGCGCTCGCGGGTCACGTCGAATTGCTTGCCCACTTCTTCCAGGGTCTGGTCGGTGCTCATTTCGATGCCGAAACGCATGCGCAGGACCTTGGCTTCACGCGGGGTGAGAGAGTCTAGCACTTCCTTGACCACGTCGCGCATGGAGCCGTGCAACGCCGCGTCCGAAGGCGCCAGCGTCGAGGTGTCCTCGATGAAGTCGCCCAGGTGCGAGTCGTCGTCGTCGCCGATCGGCGTTTCCATGGAGATCGGTTCCTTGGCGATCTTCAGGATCTTGCGGATCTTGTCTTCCGGCATGTCCATCTTCTGCGCCAGGGTCGCGGGATCCGGCTCGGCGCCGGTTTCCTGCAGGATCTGGCGGCTGATCCGGTTCATCTTGTTGATCGTTTCGATCATGTGGACCGGAATACGGATGGTGCGCGCCTGGTCGGCGATGGAGCGCGTGATGGCCTGACGGATCCACCACGTGGCGTAGGTCGAGAACTTGTAGCCGCGACGGTACTCGAACTTGTCCACGGCCTTCATCAGGCCGATGTTGCCTTCCTGGATCAGGTCCAGGAACTGCAGGCCGCGGTTCGTGTACTTCTTGGCGATCGAGATCACCAGGCGCAGGTTGGCCTCGGTCATTTCGCGCTTGGCCTTGCGGGCCTTGGCTTCGCCGGTGGCCATGCGCTTGTTGACGTCCTTCAGGTCCTTGAGCGGCAGCACGACGCGCGTTTGCAGGTCGATCAGCTTCTGCTGCAGTTCCTGGACGGCCGGGATCTGGCGCTCCAGCGTCTCGGCGTAGGGATGGCCGGCGGCGACTTCGTCCACCACCCACTGCAGGTTGGTTTCGTTGCCGGGGAAGACCTTGATGAAGTGCGTGCGCGGCATGCCGGCACGGTCCACACACGTGTGCAGGACGGCGCGCTCGAGCTGGCGCACTTCCTCGACCTGGTTGCGCAGCGTGTCGGCCAGCTTCTCGACCATCTTGGCGGTGAAGCGGATGCCCATCAGTTCGTTCTGGATGGATTCCTGGGCGCGCACGTAGATGTCCGACTTGTAGCCGTCCTTCTCGTACGACAGGCGCATCTTGTCGAACTGCTTGCCGACTTCGTCGAACTTGGCCAGGGCCTTGACGCGCAGGTCTTCCAGCTGCTTGCTGGACATGCCGCCGGCCGGGCCGTCATCGCTCTCGTCTTCATCGGCGCTGACGCCGGCGCCGGCGTATTCCTCGCCGTCTTCCGGATCCACCAGGCCGTCGACGACTTCGTCGATCTGGGCCTGGCCTTCGCGCACGCGCACGACGTGGGCCAGGATTTCGTTGATGGTGGTCGGGCAGGCCGAGATGGCCATGACCATGTGCTTCAGGCCGTCTTCGATGCGCTTGGCGATTTCGATTTCGCCTTCGCGGGTCAGCAGCTCGACCGAGCCCATTTCACGCATGTACATGCGCACGGGATCGGTGGTGCGGCCGAAGTCGGAATCCACGGTGGTCAGCGCGGCTTCGGCTTCGTCCTCGACGTCGTCGTCGTTGGAGGCGACCGGCGCGTTCTCGCTCATCAGCAGCGTTTCGGCGTCGGGAGCCTGGTCGTAGACCGCGATGCCCATGTCGCTGAAGGTGCTGATGATGCCATCGATGGCTTCGGCGTCGACCAGATCGTCAGGCAGATGATCGTTGATTTCGCCGTAGGTCAGGTAGCCGCGGTCCTTGCCCAGCTTGATCAGCTGCTTGAGGCGGTTGCGGCGAGCCTCGTATTCCTCGGCCGACACCGGGCCGCGGGCGATCAGGTCCTTGGGATCGGCCTTGCCGCGCTTGCCGCCGCGCTTGGGCGGCTTCAGGTCGGGCAGGACTTCGCCTTCGCCGTCCATCGCATCGTCGAAGCCGTCGGAATCATTGTTGGCGTTCTTGGCCGGACGACCAGGACGACGGCCGCTCGGGGCCGGGCGCGCGCTGCCCACCAGGTCGGCCAGCTTGTCCTCGGCCTTCTTGGCGCGGGTCTTGGTGGCCTTCTCGGGCTTATCCGCCGCGGCGGTCTTGGCGGCCTTCTTGACGGCCGTCTTCGCAGCGGGCTTGGCGACCTTCACCGCAGTCTTGGCGGGCGCTTTTTCCGCCGCCATGCTGACGGCGCGCTTGGCCGTCGTGACCTTGGTTTCAGCCGCATCAATTGCAGAGGAGGATTTGCCAGTGGATTTGGTCATAGTCGCTTCCGTGGTCGTCGCAACCCGTTCGGGCATGTTGCACCGCGCGGAGCCGCGGGAGGCTGGGCCTGCCGCGGCGGCGTTGCGGGTAAAACTGATGAACCGGCCGACTCCATGCGGCTGCGTTGGTCGCAGCGCCTGCCCTTGCGGGCCCGCCTTGCGCCATGCCGGTGCGAAACCGTTGGGGCGCTTGGCGTACATGGACTCATCCCGCGGGGATGCCCGGGCGTCGGGGGGGCTGCCTGCCTATAAATAGGCGACGCTTGCTTATCGGGTCGTTGCCCTTAGCAGCTGAGTAGACACAGCACCCAAACCTCGAACGCTACGCGGAAGCATCATCCGCCGAACTGCTCGATTCACCTCTGTATAGTAATTAACTGTGTAACAAATTTGGCGCCCCTGACGTAAGCACCCGCTTTTTTTCAGGCGGGGCATCCGGACTAGCCGTTGCCGCTCAGCCGCGAAAACACGTGCCAAACACCAGACTCGCCAAACTGCACTTCAATTCTGCTTAATCTTTTCCGGCTTTACACAAGGCCTGCGAAACCGGCGCATCCGGCAAACTCGGCGCCGGGGTGGCAAACTATCCGACAATCCGGCCCCGCAATCCCGCGACGCTGTCTTGCCCTGCTTTCCTGCCGAATACCTCTCGCCCTGCACTGCGGCCCCGCCCGGAACTCTCGGATCCATCCGTTCTGAAGCCATGCGAACCGCCATGATGCTTAGATCACGAGCGGCGAAATTAGATCCTGCCGCCCGGTTCCCGGCACTTCTGGCCGATCAGGCCCCGTCCCAACCAAGGGCTTATCCGCAGCCAGTGCGGAAAACCCTTGATTTTAACGCATTTAGCGTATGCCGGCACCTTTCAGCACCATCATGCGCTGATTCAGCTCCATGTAACGCTTGCGCGCCTCTTCCGTCGCCAGCCCGCCCGCGGCCAGCTTGGCCATTTCGAGCTTGGCCGAGTCGAATTCGATGCGGCGCAAGGCGTCGTCCCATTCGGTCTGGGGATCGGGCAGATCCTCCTGCGACAGCACGTCCGCGCGCAGGCCCTTGAGCACGGTGGCCAGATCCGAATCCGGCTCGGCCGCCTCCAGCAAGGCGCCCACATGGCGCGCGCCGCTGGATTGCGCCAGCATGATCAAGTCCCGCACAAGACCTAGATGGGGGCCGTGGTCGATCACTTCAAGCTGCTGGTCTCCCATGGAATCCACCAGCTCGGGATGCGCCAGCAACAAGCCAAGCAGGCGCTTGGCCAGCGACGGCATGGTGCGGCGGCCTTCGAAACCGCCGACACCGTCCTCGCGCCGGCCTTTCCAATTGCCCTTGCCCTTCCAGTCGCTCTTGCCTTTCCAGTCGCCCTTGGGCTTCCATTCCTGGCGACGCTGGCCGCCCTGCCCGCCGGCGGGCTCGCCCTGGGAGGCAGGGAAATGCCCATGATCGATGTAATCGGACTCTTCCGCCGGAATGTCATGAAAGTCATGACCGGCGAAGTCATAGCCCGCGTCCATGAAACCCGTATCCGACCCCGGGGATCCGGCCTGGGCGTCGCCTGCCGGCTGCGGCTTGGCGCCCGCCGGCGCGCCAAACGGCTTGGCCGGCTGCTGCGCCAGCACTTGGGCCATTTCTTCCGGCGTGAGCTGGACCAGCTTGGCCATCTCGCGCTCGATCTGCACGCGCAGCGCGCATTCCGGGATCGCGGCCAGCAGCGGCTTGGCCTCGTGCAGACAGCTCGCCCGCCCTTCGGCCTCATCCATGTTGTGGCGCGAGGCCAGCTCGTCCAGCAGGAATCGCGACAAGGCGACGGCTTCGCCCAGGCAAGCCCGGAACGCCTCGGCGCCGAGTTCGCGCACATAGGAATCCGGATCGTGCTCGGCCGGCAGGAAAAGGAAGCGGATCGCGATGTCGTCGCGCAGCACCGGCAGGCAAGCCTGCAAGGCGCGCCACGCCGCGCGGCGGCCCGCGCCGTCGCCGTCGAAGCTGAAGATGACCTTGTCGCTGGCGCGCAGCAGCTTCTTCACGTGATCGGGCGTCGTCGCCGTGCCCAGCGTGGCCACCGCGTTGGCGATGCCTTGCTGCGCCAGGCCGACCACGTCCATGTAGCCTTCGACCACGATGACCTGGCCTTCCTGCCGGATGGCCTGGCGGGCCTCCCACAGGCCGTACAGCTCCTGTCCCTTGGAGAACAACGGCGTCTCGGGCGAATTCAGGTACTTGGGCTCGCCCTTGCCGATGATGCGGCCGCCAAAGCCGATCAGGCTGCCGCGCGCATTGCGGATGGGGAACATGACCCGCTCGCGAAAGCGGTCGTAGCGGCGTCCGTCTTCCGACTCGATCACCAGCCCGGCCTCGACCAGCGCCGGATCATCGTAATTGGGAAAGACCTGGGACAGGCCATGGCGGTCGGTGCCCGACCAGCCCAACCCGAAATGCGCGGCGATCTCGCCGGTCAGGCCGCGTTGCTTCAGATAGCGGATCGCGGCGGGCGAAGTCTTCAGCAACTTCAGGTACTGCGCCTGAGCGGCGTCCAGCACCTGCGTGTGCCGGGATTCCTCGGCCTTGCGGCGCGCGGTTTCGGCTTGCTGTCGGGGGCTGCGGTTTTCTTCGGGTACCGTCATTCCCGCCGAAGCCGCGAGCGTGCGCACGGCTTCGGGGAAACTGGCGCCCGTGTGCTCCATCAGGAAGGTGATGGCGCTGCCATGCGCTCCGCAACCGAAGCAGTGATAGAACTGCTTGGTGGGGCTGACAGTGAACGACGGGCTTTTTTCGTTATGAAAGGGGCACAGGCCAAGCAAGTTGGCCCCACCCTTTCGCAACTGCACGTATCGCCCGACGACATCGACGACGTCGACCCGGGCGAGCAAATCCTGGATGAATGATTCTGGAATCAATAGATTCGGGAATCAAAGATCAATACAGGCGCGGGGGCAGTTGCTGGCTACGAATCCGCTTGTAGTGGCGCTTCACCGCGGCGGCGTGCTTGCGCTTGCGCTCGGCCGTGGGCTTCTCGTAGAACTCGCGCGAACGCAGTTCGGTGAGCAAACCGGTCTTTTCGATGGTGCGCTTGAAGCGACGCAGAGCGGCTTCAAACGGTTCGTTTTCCTTCAGTCGAACGATAGGCATAAAGTATTGGGCCTGCTTAAGGGGTAACAAAAGTTGATGATAAACCTGGCTTGCTTACCAGCGACGCTGCACAGGTCCAGCCTGCCGGCGCCCGCCCTGGCATTGAAACGCCCGGCGCTGGCGCCAGTACAACCCCGGCTGGGATCTCCTGACAATCTCTCTTAACGCTATTTCAGCTGGCTGTTCCCGTTACCCGTGAGACACAGTTCACCTTGCAGTCCGGCCCCGCCAATTCAGGCATTCACGTTCGAATGCCCCAGACGCGGCCCAAAGGAAGGGCGGAAAGCCAAGTTCGGTTTAGCGATAACCAGCGATTCTAGCACGGGCGGCCGGATTTTGACCATAGACCGGGCACAATCGGCGCCCAGTCCCGCCCTGCCGCCCCGCCACCCGGCGGCTCAGCTCTTGGAGCCCTTGCGGATCCAGGCTTCGAGCTGGTGCGGCCGCAGGCTGTCATAGTCCTCGAAAGGCTGGTGAATCCAGGGATTGGTGGGCAGCTTGTCGACGTAGTAGTCCGGCGTGGCCTGCGAGTGGCCCTTCCACCACAACACGGCGCTGCGCAATTCGGTGATCTCGGCGAACTGGTTCTTCAGGTGGTCGAAGACCTTGTTGAAGGTCATGCCGGTGTCCACCATGTCGTCCACCAGCAACACCCGCCCGGACAGGGTGCCGCGCGTGATGGTGATGAACTGGGCGATGTCCATGTCGCCCTGCTTGGTGCCGGCTGCCTCGCGGTAGCTGCTGGTGGCCAGGATGCCCAGGGGCACATCGAAGATCCGCGACATCACGTCGCCGACACGCACGCCGCCGCGCGCCAGGCAAAGGATCTTGTCGAACTGCCAACCGGACTGATGCACCTGCAAGGCAAGACGCTCGATCAGGCGGTTGTAGTCGTCCCACGTCACCCACAGATGGCTGTCATCATTGGTCGGCGCGCTCATAGGCGGAATTCTCCTGCATGAAAATACGAAAAGGCCGCCTGCTGGCGTGAGCTGCGGCGGCGTTGTGGCGAAATCATAACCCGGCGGCCGGCGCCGCGGATATCAGGACCGCCGCGCGGGCGTCGAGCCGCGTTCCAGGCAGCGTCCATCCAGCACGATGCGGCGCGGCGGCGCGGCTTCGTTTTCACTGCGGTCCAGCAACAGCATCATGGCGCTGCGGCCGATTTCCTCCACCGGCTGCTCGATCAGCGTGATGCCACCCCCGACCATTTCCGTCCACGGCTCGTTGTCGAATCCCGCCAGGGCGATATCCTGCGGCACGACCAGGCCGGCGCGCTGCAATGCGCGGATGACGTCCAGCAACATGAGTCCGTTGCTGGCGATCAGCGCATCGGGCCGGCCCGGCGCGGCCAGCAGCTCCGCCAACCGGGTGTCGACATCGCCCGCACCGTGCTCGACATAGGCGGCGCGCGCGGGCAGTCCCAGACGCTGCATCGCCGACTCGTAGCCCTGACGCCGCTCCGCGCCGGTGGCGGACGCGGCGCCGAACAGGCCGGCGATCCGCCGATATCCCTGGCGATGCAGATGCTCGACCAGCGCCGCCGACGCGCCGGCATTGTCCAACACCACGCAATCGTGCAGCTGGCCCGGCTCCGCCCGGTCGACCATCACTATCGGGAAACCGCGCCGCACGCGCCCGACCTGCCCGGCCGTGCGCCGCGTCGGCGCGCAGATGGCGCCGAGCACGCGCTCTTCTTCCATCAGCCGCAAGTACATCTCTTCCTTTTCGGGATTCTCGTCGGTATTGCAGAGAATCACCCGCAGGCCACGCGCATAGGCCAGATCCTCGACGCTGCGGCTGATGGCCGTGAAGAACGGATTGCGGATGTCGGCGACTATCAGGCCTATGGTGTTGCTATGGCGCGAGCGCAGACGCCGGGCCGCCAGGTTGGGCAGGTAGCCGGTGCGCCGGACGGCCTCTTCGACGCGGCTGCGCATCTCCGGATCGATGGCCTTGCCCGCCAGCGCCCGCGATACCGTGGCCGGCGACACGCCGGCCGCCTTGGCCACATCCTTGATGCCCACCTTCATTGGAAAACGTTTCCTGAAATAGAAAAAACAAGCGCCCTGAGGAACCTCGATTGTATTTTCAATACCCTTTGAGATCCAGGCACTTTTTCTTCTAAAATATAGAAAACGTTTTCCCAAATATGGGCTCCAGGAGACAGATCATGACAACCACGCAGGTTGAATCCCTGCTGCGCCCGGATTGCGTGCGCCTGGATGCGGCCGTGACCGACAAGCAGCAGGCCATCGCACTGCTCGGACAGCTCCTGACCGCTGGCGGCTGCACGGACGAAGGGTACGGGCACAGCATGGCGCAACGCGAGACGCTGGCGGACACCTTCCTGGGCGCAGGCGTGGCCATTCCTCACGGCCGGGTCGAAGACCGCCATCTGGTGCGACGCGACGGACTGGCGGTGCTGCAGATTCCAGGCGGCATCGAATGGAACCCCGGCCAGCGCGTCCGGCTCGTGGTCGGCATCGCGGCCCGCTCGGATGGGCATATCGCCATCCTCAAGCGGCTCACCGGCCTGATCCAGGACGAGGCCCGTCTGCACCAACTGGCCGCAACCCGCGACCCGCAGGACATCATCGCGGCGCTGACCTCGGCTGCGCCGCAGGCCGCGGCAGCCGCGGAGCCCGCCACCGATCTGGAGCACAGCCTGGAATGGGTCGTCTCCTATCCGTCCGGCCTGCACGCCCGGCCGGCCTCGGCCTGGGCGCAAGCCGCCAAGGCCAGCGGCCTGCCGATACGCGTGCGGCACGGCGCGGACAGCGCCGACGCGCGCAGTCTGGTCGACCTGTTGCAGCTGGGCCTGACGGCCAAGGCACGCGTGGTGTTCTCCGCGTCGGGCAGCGAAGCGCCCGCGGCGCTGGCGAAGTTCCTCGCCGTGGTCAATGGCCTGACCGCCCAGGAACGCAGCGCCGCCCAGGCGCAGGCGCCCGCCGCCGTGCCAGGCAGGACCTGGCAGCCCGTCACCGCGCTGGCCGCCGTCGCTGGTGTCGCAGCCAGCGCGGGCCTGGCGATCGGCCGCGTCCGCCGGCTTGCCCGCGCCGACGCGCAGGTGCCCGATCGCCCCGCGCCGCTACTCAACGGCAAGGCGCTGCTGGAAACTGCGCTGGCCGCTGCCCGCCAGGAAACGCAGGCCCTGGCCGACGCCACCGCCAATCGCCTGGGTGCGGCCGATGCCGCGATCTTCCAGGCCCAAGCCGGCCTGCTCGACGACGTCGGCCTGATCACCGACACCTGCCAGCTGATGGCGGCGGGCCACGGCGCGGCCTGGGCCTGGAATGAAGCCGTGCGGGCCCAGGCCGAACGTCTTTCCGGGCTGGGCAATCCTCTGCTGGCCGCCCGCGCGGCCGACCTGCGCGACGTCGGCCTGCGCGCGCTGCGGCACATGGACCCGTCGCTCGCCGACACCTCCGAGCAGGCGGCCCCGCACGGCGACCCGGTCGTGCTGGTCGCCGCCGATCTCGCGCCTTCCGATACCGCCGCGCTGGATATCCGTCGCGTGGCCGGCCTGGCGACAACACTGGGCGGCCCCACCTCGCACACGGCCATCCTGGCGCGCACTCTGGGACTGCCCGCGATCGTGGCGGCGGGCGCGGAATTGCTGGACCTCGTCGACGGCGCGCAGGTGATCATCGACGGCGATGCAGGACGCGTCCACCTGTCGCCAACCGAGGCCGACCTGGACAGCGCACGCGCCTGGATCGCGCAAGCCGAGGCCGCGCGCCAGGCCGCCGCCGCCGAGCGCCAACTGCCGGCCAGCTCGCGGGACGGCCATGTTGTCACCATCGGCGCCAACATCATCCGGGCCGAACAGGTCGCGTCCGCGCTCGAACAGGGCGCCGAAGGCGTGGGCCTGATGCGCACCGAATTCCTGTTCCTTGAACGCCATGACACGCCCGGCGAGGACGAGCAGTTCCACGCCTATCGAAGCATGCTGGACGCGCTTGCCGGCCGACCCCTGATCGTCAGGGCACTGGACATTGGCGGCGACAAGCAGGTGCCGCACCTGGCCCTGCCCGTGGAGGACAACCCCTTCCTGGGCGTGCGCGGCGCGCGCTTGCTGCTGCGCCGCCCCGACCTGCTCGAACCGCAGTTGCGCGCGCTCTACCGCGCCGCGGCGCAAGGCGGCGACCTGTCCATCATGTTCCCCATGGTCACGTCGCTGACCGAACTGCTCCAGCTGAAGGAGGCCTGCGAGCGCGTGCGCGCCGAACTGGCCGCGCCCAAGGTCGCGCTGGGCGTCATGATCGAGGTCCCGGCCGCTGCCCTGCTGGCGTATGCGTTTGCCGAGCACGCGGACTTCTTCTCCATCGGCACCAACGATCTGACGCAGTACACGCTGGCGATCGATCGCCAGAATCCGGCGCTCGCAAGCGAAGCCGACAGCCTGCACCCGGCGGTGCTGCGCCTGATCGCGCTGACCGTGCAAGGCGCACGGGCGCATGGGCGCTGGGTGGGCGTGTGCGGCGACCTGGCCGGCGACCCGTTTGGCGCCGCGCTGCTGACGGGCCTGGGCGTGACGGAGCTGTCGATGGCGCCGCGCGCGATCGCCACGGTCAAGGCGCGCCTGCGCCGCTCGGCACTGCCCGAACTGCGGGCCCTGGCCGCGCAAGCGCAGACACTGGCCAGCGCACAGGCCGTGCGCGCGCTGGACGGAGACATGGCATGAAACTGATCACCGTCACCCTGAACCCCGCGCTCGACGCCACCGTCACGCTGGACCGGCTTGAACGCGGACACGTGCATCGCGCCAAGTCGATGCGGCACGATGCCGGCGGCAAGGGCGTCAACGTCGCTTCCTGCCTGGCGGACTGGGGGCTGGACGTCGCCGCCACGGGCCTGCTGGGCCGCGAGAACGCCGGCGTCTTCGAGGCCCTGTTCCGCGCCAAGCGCATCGAGGACCGCTTCGTGCGGGCCGACGGCGCGACCCGCACCAACATCAAGCTGGTCGACAGCGGCGCCACCACCGACATCAACCTGCCCGGTCTGACCGCGACCGGGGAACTGCTGGACGAAGCCGAAGCCACCCTGCTGAACCTGGCGGAGCCTGGCTCGCTCGTGGTGCTGGCCGGTAGCCTGCCGCAAGGCTGCCCGGCGGACCATTACGGCCGGCTGATCGCCCGACTGCAACCCCTGGGCGCGCGCGTACTGCTGGACACCAGCGGCGACGCGCTGGCCGATGCGCTCGCCGGCCCCGCCCTGCCCTGGGCCATCAAACCCAACCGCGACGAACTGGCCGAATGGGCCGGCCAGCCCCTGAGCACGGTCAGGCACATCGCCGCGCAAGCGCAACGGCTGCGCGAACAGGGGCTGGGACTGGTGGCGGTATCGATGGGCGAGCAAGGCGCCTTGTTCGCCACGGAACATGGCGTGCTGCATGCGCAGTTGCCAGCCACCGCCGTGGCCAGCACCGTCGGCGCGGGCGACGCCATGGTCGCCGGCATCGCCGCGGCCCTGGCCGAAGGGGCGGATGCCGAGCGCGTGGCGCGCCTGGCGGTCGCCTTCGCCGTCGCGAAACTCGGGCTGGCCGGCCCCAACCTGCCCTCGGCGACCATCGTCGCCGACCTGGCCGAGCGCGTGTCGCTGCGGCCGATCTCGACTCCGGGAAGCCAAGCATGAACAAGATCTGGATAGCCATCGAGGCCGGCGGCAGCGCGATCGCCGGCGCACTTGCGAGCGCTGCCCTGCGCAAGGCAGCCACGGAACGGGGCTGGGACTGCGATATCGAAATCCGCAACGCCGCCGGCATGCAGCAAGCCTATGCCGGCGCCGCGCCCAAGCCCGGCGATGTACTGCTTCTGATCGGCGGCGCGCAGCCGGCCTCGCCGCAAGCCGGACTGGCCCGCAGCGCAGCGGGCCTGGATGAAGCGCTGGCGGCGCCCGACCGCGTCATCGCGGCGGCGATCGCCCAAGCGAAAGCGCCGGACGCCGGCGCCAAGCGCATCGTGGCGGTCACCTCCTGCCCCACCGGCATCGCCCACACCTTCATGGCGGCCGAGGGCCTGACGCAGGCCGCGCAGGCCCTCGGTCATCACATCCGCGTCGAGACGCAGGGATCGGTGGGATCAGGCACGCCGCTGACGACCGAGGAAATCGCGGCGGCCGATCTCGTCATCATCGCCGCCGACCGCGAGGTGGATCGCTCGCGCTTCGGCGGCAAGCGCGTCCATGCATCCAACACCAAGCCCGCCATCAGCGACGGCCAGGCCTTGATCGCGCGCGCCTTCGAGCAGGCCAGCCTGCAGGCCGCGAGCAGCGACGCCGCCAGCACGGCCCAGGCCCAGCCGCGCCGCGCGGGGCCGTACAAGCACCTGATGACCGGCGTGTCCTTCATGCTGCCCTTCGTCGTGGCCGGCGGCCTGCTGATCGCGCTGGCCTTCGCGCTGGGTGGCATCTACGCCAGCGACGAATCCCAGGCCGGCACGCTGGCCCACGCGCTGTTCCAGATCGGCGCGCAAGGCGGATTCGCGCTGATCGTGCCGGCGCTGGCCGGCTACATCGCCTACTCTATCGCGGACCGGCCCGGCATCGCGCCCGGAATGATCGGCGGCCTGCTGGCGGCGAACATGGGCACAGGCTTCCTGGGCGGCATCGTCGCCGGCTTCATCGCCGGGTATGGCACGGACTTCATGAACCGGCGCATCCCGCTGCCCAAGCAGTTGCAGGGGCTCAAGCCGGTGCTGATCCTGCCGCTGCTGGGTACCTTGCTGACCGGATTGCTGATCACCCAGGTGGTCGGCGCGCCGGTGGCCGCGGCGCAGACCTTCCTGACCGACTGGCTGCGCGGCATGCAGGGCGCCAGCGCCGTCCTGCTGGGCATGCTGCTGGGCGGCATGATGGCCTTCGACATGGGCGGCCCGGTGAACAAGGCGGCCTATGCCTTTTCCACCTCGCTGATCGCCAGCCATGTGTATACGCCCATGGCCGCGACCATGGCCGCGGGCATGACGCCGCCGCTGGCCATCGCGCTGGCCACGCGGCTGTTCGCCAACCGCTACACCGCCGAAGAGCGCGAGGCCGGCGGCGCCACCGGCATCCTGGGCCTGGCCTTCATCACCGAAGGCGCGATTCCCTTCGTGGCGCGCGACCCGCTGCGCATGATCCCGTCGCTGATGGCGGGCTCGGCCGTCACCGGCGCCATCTCGATGGCCATCGGGGCGGAATTGAAGGTGCCGCACGGCGGGATCTTCGTGCTGCCCATTCCCGGCGCGGTCACGCATCTGCTGGGTTATGTGGCTGCGCTGGTCGCCGGGACGCTGGTCAGCACGCTGGCGATCGGACTGTTGAAGCGGCCGCTGGCGGCAGCGCAGACGAAGAATCCAGAGTCGTAAGCGCCGCGCGCTTGCGCCCCGCCAGCCCCCCCCCTCCGGGAAGCAAGCAGCAACGAAAAGGCCCCCGATGATCGGGGGCCTCGTCACATCAAGACCAGCGCGACGGCAGACCGCCGCAAGGTCCGCCTGGCGTTCAGCCCTTCAGCGGGTGACGCAGGACGATGGTCTCGTTGCGGTCCGGACCGGTCGACACCAGGTCGATGGGCACGCCGCAGACTTCGGCCACGCGTTCCAGATAGCGGCGGGCGGCGGCCGGCAGCTTGTCGTACTCGGTGATGCCGACGGTGGATTCGCTCCAGCCCGGCAGCTCTTCCAGCACCGGCTGCGCCTGGGCCACGGCATGCGCGCCGTAGGGCAGCACGTCGCGGAATTCGCCGTTGACGCGGTAGCCAACGCCCAGCTGGATGGTTTCCAGGCCGTCCAGCACGTCCAGCTTGGTGATGCACAGGCCGGAGATGCCGTTCAGGCGCACCGAGCGCTTGAGCGCAGCGCCGTCGAACCAGCCGCAGCGACGCGGACGGCCCGTGACGGAACCGAATTCCTTGCCGATGGTGGCCAGGCGGGTGCCGATCTCGTCAACCAGCTCGGTCGGGAACGGACCCGAGCCCACGCGGGTCGTGTAGGCCTTGGTGATGCCCAGCACGTAGTCCAGCGACTGCGGACCGACGCCGGCGCCGGCCGAGGCCGCGCCCGCCAGGCAGTTGCTGCTGGTGACGTAGGGGTAGGTGCCGTGGTCCACGTCCAGCAGCGCGCCCTGCGCGCCTTCGAACAGCAGGCGCTTGCCTTCCTGTTGCATGGCGTACAGGTTGCTGGACACGTCCTTGACCATGGGGGCGATGGCCGGAGCCAGCGCCATGGCCTGGTCGCGCACTTCGTTGGCCGAGACGGCTTCGGCGCCCAGGTACTTGGTCAGCACGAAGTTGTGGTAATCCAGCACCTCGGCGAGCTTCTCGTCGAACAGCGAGGGATTGAACAGGTCCTGCACGCGGATGGCGCGGCGGGCGACCTTGTCTTCGTAGGCCGGGCCGATGCCGCGGCCGGTGGTGCCGATCTTGCCGTCACCCTTGCGCGCTTCGCGCGCCTTGTCCACGGCCACGTGGTACGGCAGGATCAGCGGGCAGACCTCGGAGATCTGCAGGCGCGAACGCACGTCCAGGCCGGCGGCCTCGAGCTCTTCGATTTCCTTGAGCAGGGCCTCGGGCGACAGCACCACGCCATTGCCGATGAAGCAGGTCACGCCGGGATGCATGATGCCCGACGGGATCAGGCGCAGAATCGTCTTCTGGCCGTTGATCCACAGCGTATGGCCGGCGTTGTGGCCGCCCTGGAAGCGGACCACGCCCTGGACGGACTCCGCCAGCCAATCGACGATCTTGCCCTTGCCCTCGTCACCCCACTGGGTGCCGATCACGACTACGTTCTTGCTCATGTTACGAATCAATATCGAGTTTCTCGGGAAATCCGGAAATCTCCCCGCGGCCCTCTTGTCGCCAAGAGGGGGTTAGTCACAGCGTTCTGACCGTCCAGGCGCCATCCTGCAGCGCCAGCTCGCGATCGCAAACGAATTCGTCCTGATCCTGCTCGTGACCGGGCAATACCTGAACGACGATTTCCCCCGACCGGCGCAGGCGGCGCACCGCCTCGGTCAGGGCGGGCTCCTGGCCCCAGGGCGCGCGCACTGCACGCGCCCGTTCCGCCGGCGGCAGACCGGCCGCCAGCTTGCGTAAATCGAGGCTGAAGCCAGTGGCCGGACGCGCGCGGCCGAAAGCCCGGCTGACGTCGTCGTAACGGCCGCCGGAAACCAGCGCGTCGCGCCAGCCTTCAGCGTAGAGCGCGAACTTCACGCCCGAGTGATAGCCATAGCCGCCCACGTCGGCCAGGTCGACGCTGAATGCCGTGTCGGGCATCGCATCGGTCAGCGCCTGCAGCGCGTCCAGCGCCGCCGCCACGCCGGGCAACAGCGGCAGTTCGCGGCGCGCCTGCTTCAGCACCTCGGGCCCGCCGTACAGGTTGGGCAGGAGGCGCAGCGCGTTGAGCGTCTCGTCGCGCAGGCCGGGCGCGCGCCTGGCCAGTTCGACCAGGCCGGGCACGTCCTTCTCGCGCAGCAGCGGGAACAGCGCTTCCGACAGACTCTCGGCCACCGGATCCGATTCCAGGATGGCCCGCAGCACGCCGGGATGACAGAGGTCCAGGCGCGGGTTGCGCACGCCGGCGATGGCGACCGTCTCCAGCACCAGCTGGATGATTTCCAGGTCGGCCTCGAAGCCGGCATGGCCGTAGATCTCGGCGCCGATCTGCAGCAGCTCGCGGCTGGACAGCAGGTCCGCCGGGCGGGCATGCAGCACGTTGCCGCAATAGCACAGGCGGGTCACGCCGGCGCGGTTCAGCAGGTGGGCGTCGATGCGCGTCACTTGCGGGGTCATGTCCGCCCGCACGCCCAGCGTGCGGCCCGAAAGCTGGTCGATCAGCTTGCAGGTGCGCAGATCCAGATCGCTGCCGGTGCCCGACAGCAATGAATCGATGTATTCGACCAGGGGCGGCGCGACCAGCTCGAAACCGTAAGTGCGATACAGATCGAGAAGTTCGCGGCGCAGTTCCTCGATGCGCCGGGCCTCGGCCGGAAGTACGTCGGCGAGGCTCTCGGGCAGCAACCAGTTACCCATGAGTGTTTACCTGAAGAACGCCTAATGATGCGTGGGCGTCGCCCAAACGAAAAGCGGCTGAGGGGCGTAAGCCCGCTCAGCCGCTGCGGAATGTTTTCTAGCTTACGCGGTATTGTACATGGTTCAGCGGCGCGCGCCAGCCGCCCGGATCCAGGCTCAAGCCGTCCCCGATTCGCGACCCGAGATCAGCGCGGGGCCACCAAGCAAAAGCCCCTTGGCTCGCCAAGGGGCTTTTGCCGGCCGGGGCCGTGCGAGCTTACTTGGCCGGCACGGTCACCGGCGCCAGGGCCGCGCCCGGATCCTTCATGAACTGGAAGAAGCTGGAGCTGGGGTCCACCACCAGCACGTCGCCCGGCTTCGAGAACGAAGCGCGGTAGGCTTCCAGGCTCTTGTAGTACGTGTAGAACTGCGGGTTCTTGCCGTAGGCCTGCGCGTAGATCGCCGCCGCGGCGGCGTCGCCCTCGCCCATGACGCTCTGCGCCTTGGCGTAGGCCTGCGCCACCACGACTTCGCGCTGGCGGTCGGCTTCGGCGCGGATCTTCTCGCCCTCGGCCGCGCCGATCGAGCGCAGCTCGTTGGCCACGCGGGTACGCTCGGCTTCCATGCGGCGGTACACCGACTCGGAAATCTCGGGCGCGAACTCGATGCGGCGCAGGCGCACGTCGACGACCTGCACGCCCAGCGGCTCGGCGCGCTTGGCGACGTTGGTCAGGATTTCGGCCATGACCTTGTCGCGCTCGGACGAGACGACGTCGCGCACGGTGCGCACGTTGACCGACGCATTCAGCGCGTCGCGGATCTGTGCCTGCAGGCGTTCCTGCGCGGCGCGCTCGTTGCCGCCGAAGGTCACGTAGTACAGGCGGGGATCCGCGATGCGCCACTTGACGTAGGAGTCGATCAGCAGGTTCTTCTTTTCGGAAGTCTGGATGCGCTCGGCGTCGTTGGTTTCGATGGTCAGGATGCGCTTGTCCAGCGTCACCACGTTCTGGAACGGCGGCGGCGCCTTGAAGTACAGGCCAGGCTCGCTGATGACCTTGCGCACTTCGCCCAGCGAGAACACCAGGGCGTAGTCGCGCTCGCGCACCACGAAGACGCAGGAAGAAAGGGCGGCCAGCACGATGAGCAGGCCGACCAGGATAGGCATGAGACGTTGCATGATCAGTGGTCCTCCGGATTAGCGCGACGCACGGTCGCGAGGCAGCGTGTTGCTATTGCTGCTGCCGGAAGATGGCGCGGCCGGCACGGCGCCGCTGCGCAGCGGCGGCTGGGACGGCGGATTGACCAGCGAGGACGAAGCCGAGCCGCCGGCGGCGGACTTGGCGGCGTCCTGGGCGGCCAGGTGCATGATCTTGTCCAGGGGCAGATACAACATGTTGTTGTTGCTCTTGGTGTCGACCATGACCTTGCTGGCGCGCGTGAATATCTCTTGCATGCTCTCCAGGTACATGCGCTGGCGCATCACCACCGGCGCCTTCTCGTATTCACCCAGGATGCTGGTGAAGCGCGCGGTATTACCCTGCGCATCGCCGACCACCTTGGCCTTGTAGCCCTCGGCCTGCTCCAGCATGCGCGAGGCCTGACCGCTGGCCAGCGGCACGACCTGGTTGGCGTAGGCCTGGCCTTCGTTGATCTGGCGCTCGCGGTCCTGGCCGGCCTTGACGGCGTCGTCGAACGCGGCCTGCACCTGCTCGGGCGGCTGCACGTTCTGGATGGCCACGGTGCTGACCTGGATGCCGGTCTGGTAGCGGTCCAGGATCTGCTGCATCAGCGCCTGCACCTGGCTGGCCACGGTGGTCCGGCCTTCGTACAGCACGAAGTCCATGCTCTGCTTGCCGACGATCTCGCGCATCGCGGTCTCGGAGGCCTGGCGCACGGACTCGTCCGGGTCGCGGGTCATGAACAGGTAATCGGGCGCGCCGTCGGCGCGCAGGCGGTACTGGACGACGAACTGCATGTCGACGATGTTCTCGTCCGTCGTGAGCATCAGCTCCTCGGGCAGCACCTTGTTGCGCGCGCCGCCGCGGAAACCGACTTCGAACGTGCGCAGCTGCGACACGTTGACGGTTTCATGGCTCTGGATGGGATACGGCAGGCGCCACTGGAAGCCGGCTTGCGATGTGCTCTTGTATTTGCCGAACTGGGTCACTACCGCGACCTGGCCTTCCTGCACGATGTAGAAGCCGCTGGCCGCCCAGACGCCGATCGCCACCAGGGCGATGACGCCCAGGCCGATGCGGGCGCCGCGCGGCGAAGGCGGCTGCATGCCGCCGCGGTTGCCAGGACGGTTGTTTCCCCCGCCGCCCTTGCGCCCGAACAGCGAGCCGATGCGATTATTGAAATCGCGCCAAACCTCGTCCAGGTCGGGCGGACCATCGCCTCCGTTTTGCGGCCGCTTGGGCGGCGGCTCGGAGCCGTTGTTGTTGCCACGACCCCAGCCGGGGTCATTCAGATTGAATAGTTTGGAAATTCGAGGCATTGTTTCCCACAATCTGTCCGATCTCTGCAATTGCCCCGCGCAACGCATCCAGACCGGCGCGCTCGGTGGCGCTTACAAATACTCGCGCAATCGTACCATGGGCGTCGCGCTCCACTCGCGGCTCCAGTCCGGCCCTGTCGATCTTGTTATATATAAGAATGGTCGGGATGGCGGCGGCGCCGATTTCTGCCAGCACCTTATTCACTTCGAATATCTGCTCATCGCGCTGGGGGCTGGCCGCGTCCACCACGTGCAGCAGCAGGTCCGCGTGCACGGTTTCCTCGAGCGTGGCGCGGAACGCGGCGATCAGGCCGTGCGGCAGGTCGCGGATGAAGCCCACCGTGTCGGACACCACGACCGAGCCGGCGCATTCGATCCAGATCCGCCGCGTGGTGGTATCCAGCGTCGCGAACAACTGGTCGGCCGCGTAGCTGTCGGCGCGGGTCAGCGCGTTGAACAGCGTGGACTTGCCGGCGTTGGTATAGCCCACCAGCGACACCGACAGCGCGCCGCCCCGGGCCCGGGCCCGGCGCTGCGTGACGCGCTGGCGCTCGACCTTGTCCAGGCGCTCGCGCAGCACCTTGACCTTGGCGCCGATCATGCGGCGGTCCATTTCCAGCTGCGATTCGCCGGGGCCGCGCATGCCGATGCCGCCGCGCTGACGCTCCAGGTGGCTCCACATGCGGGTCAGCCGCGTGGCCAGATGCTGCAACTGGGCCAGCTCGACCTGCAGCTTGCCTTCGTGGCTCTTGGCGCGCAGCGCGAAGATGTCCAGGATCAGGGCGACCCGGTCGACCACGCGCAGGTTGAACAGCCGTTCCAGGTTGCGCTGCTGGGCCGGCGACAGGGGCTGGTCGAACAGCACGATGTCGGCCAGCAGGGCCTGGGCCATGCCCACGCCCTCGTCCGCCTTGCCCGAGCCGATGAAAAACTTGGCGTCGGGGCGGTCGCGCCGAGCCGTCAGCGTGCCGACGATTTCGGCACCGGCCCCCTTGGCCAGCATGGCGAATTCCTCGGCATGGGCAAGGAAATCCGGATCCCCGAGGTCGACGCTGATGATCAGTGCGCGCATACATGCACCATTTTGAAGCCCGAAACCAAACCAGGGCGCGACAGCGGGCGCCTGTATTCCCCTGAAACGGGAATTTCGTCCTGGCGACGAAAATGCCCGCCGACGTGGACCGTCAGGCGGGCAATAAAAGGTAAAGCGGCCGGAGCGGGTTTATTCAGCGGGGACTTCCACCTGGAAATTCACGGCACGGGCCGGGACTACGGTGGAAATGGCGTGCTTGTAAACCATTTGGGTGACCGTATTGCGCAGCAGCACCACATACTGGTCGAAGGATTCGATTTGCCCTTGAAGCTTGATGCCGTTCACTAGGTAGATCGACACGGGCACATGGTCCTTGCGCAGCGTGTTCAGGAACGGATCTTGCAGAGTTTGCCCTTTATTGCTCATTGGCCAGGCTCCATTTGTTTGTTATTTAAGTGGCGGCGCGCTGAAAATGTTGGTGGCGCGCACCGAAATACGTACTCTACAGGGTTTTCCCGGCCCGTGCTACTTGCGCCACGCACAAAGTGGCACAAGAGATTTCCGGCCTGAAAAACACCCTGGGCGACGCTATCAACGGACGTTCAGGATGTCGGCCAGCGCGGCCAGCAACAGCCCCGTCTGCTCGTCCGTGCCGACGGTGATGCGCAGGAACTGTTCGATGCGCGGCTGCCGGAAATGGCGCACGATGATGCCGCGCTCGCGCAGCGCGGCGGCCAGCGCCGCCGCGTCCTGGCCGGGGTGGCGGGCGAAGACGAAGTTCGCCGCCGAAGGCAGCACCTCGAATCCCAGCTCGCCCAGCCCCTGCGCCATGTCCTGGCGCGTCTTGATCACCGCCTGGCGCGTGCGCTCGAAGTAGTCACGGTCCTGCAGCGCGGCGATCGCGCCGGCCGAGGCGAGCCGGTCGATGGGGTAGGAATTGAAACTATTCTTGACCCGCTCCAGCCCGTCGATCAGCTCGCGGCTGCCGACGGCGAAGCCCACCCGCAGCCCCGCCAGGGAGCGCGACTTGGACAGGGTCTGGACCACCAGCACATTGTCATGCCGAGCAATCAGCGGAATGGCCGATTCACCGCCGAAATCGACATAGGCCTCGTCCACCACCACGACCGCGTCGGGATTGCCGGCCGCGATGCGTTCGATGTCGCCCACGGCCAGCGCCCGGCCCGTGGGCGCGTTCGGATTGGGGAAGATGATGGCGCCCGCCGGTCCGTTGCGGCCCGGCAGGTAGTCTTCTGGATCGATGCGGAAATCGTCGGTCAGCGGCACCGTTACATGGTCGATGCCGTACAGCCCGCAGTAGACCGGATAGAAGCTGTAGCTGATGTCGGGAAAGCGCAGTGGGCGCGAATGCTTGAGCAGCGCCAGGAACACGTGCGCCAGCACCTCGTCGGAGCCGTTGCCCACGAAGACCTGGTCCGGGCGCACGCCGCAGTTGTCGGCGATGGCCTGGCGCAGGCCGTCGGAAGACGGATCCGGATAGAGCTTGAGCGTATCGTCGCAGGCGCCGCGTATGGCCTCGAGCACCCTGGGCGACGGCCCATAGGGATGCTCGTTGGTATTGAGCTTGACCAGATTCCGAAGCTTGGGCTGCTCGCCCGGCACATAGGGGCTCAAGGTCCCCACCACGGGGCTCCAGAATCTGCTCATGGGGTCAATCTTCCTGCGCGTAGGGATTGTGCGATGACTTGAATTCGATCCGCAGCGGCGTGCCGGCCAGATCGAAGGCGTTGCGGAAACGCGTTTCCAGGTAGCGCCGGTAGGAATCCGGCACCGCATCCAGCGCGTTGCCATGGACGATGACCAGCGGCGGGTTCTGGCCGCCCTGGTGCGCGTAGCGCATCTTGGGGCGGAAGATGCCCTTGCGAGGCGGCGGCTGCTGCTCGACCGCGGCCTGCAGCTCGCGGGTGAGCTTGGGCGTGGACAGCTTGGCGAAGGCGGCGCCGTGCGCGGCGTTGATGGACTTGAGCAGCGGGCGCATGCCTTGCGCGCGCAGCGCCGAAATCGTGTGCATGCGGGCGAAGGACAGGAAGCGCAGCTTGCGCTGGAACTCGCGCTCGATGCGTTCCTTCTGGTCGGCGTCCAGGCCATCCCATTTGTTGATGGCGACCACCACCGCGCGGCCGGTCTCCAGCACGAAGCCGGCGATGTGGGCGTCCTGCTCGGAGATCTCGGTCTGCGCGTCCAGCATCAGCAGGACCACGTTGCTGGCCTCGATGGCCTGCAGGGTCTTGATGACCGAGAACTTCTCGACCGCCTCGAACACCTTGCCGCGCTTGCGCAGGCCGGCCGTGTCGATCAACGTGTAACGGCGGCCGTCGCGCTCGAAGTCGATCTCGATGGCGTCGCGCGTGGTGCCCGGCATGTCGAACGCGATGACGCGCTCTTCGCCCATCAGCGTGTTGATCAGCGTGGACTTGCCGACGTTGGGCCGTCCGACGATGGCCAGCTTGATGCGGTGATCGTGCGGGCCTTCCTCGGCGGGCTCTTCCTCGACCGGCGGCGCCAGGTCCTTCAACGCCAGCTCGATCAGGTCGACGATGCCGTCGCCGTGCGCGGCCGAAATCGCATACGGCTGGCCCAGGCCAAGTTCGTGGAATTCGGCCACGGCGGCGCCGGAACCCATGCCTTCGGCCTTGTTGACCGCCAGCAGCACGCGCTGCTGGCCGGACTTGCGCAGCAGCTGGGCGATCTCGTGGTCATGGGCGTTGAGGCCGGCGCGCGCGTCCACCAGGAACACCACCACGTCGGCCTCGGCGATGGCCTGCCGGGTCTGGCGCGCCATTTCCAGCAGGATGCCGTCCTTGGCCACCGGCTCGAAGCCGCCCGTGTCGATCGCGATGAACGGGATCTCGCCCACCCTGCCCTCGCCATAGTGGCGATCGCGGGTCAGGCCGGAATAATCGGCCACCAGCGCGGCGCGCGATCGCGTCAGGCGGTTGAAAAGGGTCGACTTCCCCACATTGGGGCGGCCGACCAGGGCGACGACAGGCTTGAAAGACACGGTAAGGGCTTTTGTTCTATGGGTTTCAGTTGGAGCCGATCAGGGCAAGGTTGCCATTGCCCGTCTGGATCAGCACGCCTTGCGACGTGGTCTGCGGCGGCGAGACGATCGCTCCGCCGCCCACCGACAGGCGCGCCATCAGGCTGCCGTCGCTGCGCGACAGGAAGTGCACGTAGCCGTCCAGGTCGCCGACGGCGAGCGCGCCGCCGAGCAGGGCCGGCGCGGTCAGCTGGCGGTTCTTCAGCGCGGCCTGCTTCCAGACGTTGCCGCCATTGTCCAGCGCGAAGGCGCTGACCACGCTGTTCTGGTCGGACGCGTAGGCGAAGCGCTCATCCAGGCTCATGCCGCTGACGCTGGAGAAGTCCTTGGCCCAGATCGGGCGGCCGCCGGCCGTCACGTCAAAGCATACGATACGCCCTTGGTAGGCGACCGCGCAAAGCAGGTTGCCGGCGATGCGGGGCGAGCCCACCACGTCGGTCAGGCGTTCCAGGTCGCTGGCGCCGCGCGGCGTGGCCACGGTGCCTTCCCACTGGACGTTGCCGCTGTCGGAGGCGATGGCCATGAGCTTGCCGCCGGGCAGGCCGGTGATGACCAACCCTTCGGCCAGCACCATCTGGGCGGCGCTGCGCAGGGCCAGGGCCGGTCCGGGCCGCTGCACGCTCCAGAGGCGATCGCCGCTGTTAGCGTCGAAGGCCTGGATGCGATAGTCGCCGCTGCGCACCACGACGATGCCGTAGCCCACCACGGGCGGAATCGTCACGTCGCTGGTGGCGCGGGCCTTCCACTTGACCTTGCCGGTATCGTCGAAGGCAATCACGTCGCCGTCGGGCGAAGCCACGGCCGTGGTCGTGCCGTCGCTGCCGACGCCGGCGGACAGCTGCTTGGTCTCGGCGCGGACCTTCCAGATCGGGCGGCCGCTTTGCAGGTCGAACTTGCCGACCGAGCCGTCGGGCGTGGCGGCATAGATGGCGCCGTTGACCACGGCGGGCACGAAGCCCAGGCCGGAGCCGCTGCCCACCGAAACGGACCAGACCTGGCGCACCGACATGCCGGCCTTGTATTCGGTCAGGGGCGCCGGGTCGTAACGGCCGTCGTCCCGGGAAAACATGCCGCAACCGCCCAGGACCAGCAGGCCCGTCAGGCATACGGCGCCGCGCAGGGCACGGCCAGTGGCAAATTTACGCATTACAGTCAGGCTCCGCTCAGGGCATCCAGTTTCAATTGCACGACTTGGGTCAGCGGATTCGCGGTTCCCAGGCCGTCGATGGCGCTTTGCCATGCGGCCCGCGCCTCGTCGCGCTTGCCCTGGGCAGCGAGGATATCGCCACGGCGGTCGGCGAACAAGGCCGCGAACGCAGGCGGCGGGCTGGTCAGCTGCGCCAGCGCGGCATCGTATTGCTTCTGGTCAAGCAGCAGGCCCGCCAGGCGCAGGCGCGCGACGGACTGCATGGACGGGTTCTTGTTCTGGGCGGCCAGCCATTCAAGCTGCTCGCGCGCGCCATCCGTGTCCTTCTGGACCAGCAGGGCCTGGGCGGCCACCAGCGCGCCGCGGGCGGCATAGCCGGTGGCGCCGTACTGCTCGCGCAGCGTGGCGGCGGCGGTCTTGATGCGCACGACCGATTCGGCGGTGCCCAGGCTGGCCGCGTCCTCGAGCGCCTCGAAGTAGCTCATGGCCTGGCTCGCGCGATGCGATTCATAGGCCTTCCAGCTCCACCAGCCACCCCAGGCCAGGGCCACGGCGACCACCAGCGAGACGATCACCGTGCCGTAGCGGGCCCACCAGGCCTTGATTGCGTCGAGTTGTTCCTGTTCTTCGAGATCGTATGCCATGCCTTAACCCTTGTTCTTCAGTACGCTGGCCAACTCCGCCAGGGCAACCTGCCGCTGCTCGGCCTCGCCTTGCGCGTCGGCCCGCAGGAACTTGACGCTGGCGGTCCGCGCGGCCACTTCGTCGGCGCCAAGAATAACCGCAACCCGCGCGCCGCTGCCGTCGGCGCGCTTGAATTGGGATTTGAAGCTGGCCGCGCCAGCGTGCACGATCACCGACAGACCGGCGTCGCGCAGGTCCTCGCCGACCTGGGCGGCCAGGCGCTGGGCCTCTTCGCCCTGGTGCACCACGTAGACCTCGCACTCGGGTTCGGCCTGGACTTCGACGCTCTGCTCCCACAGGTCCAGCAGGCGTTCCATGCCGATGGCGAAACCCACGGCAGGCGCCGGCTTGCCGCCCAGCAGCTCGATCAGGCCGTCGTAGCGGCCACCGCCGCACACCGTGCCCTGAGAGCCCAGGCGATCGGTCACCCACTCGAACACGGTCAGGTTGTAGTAGTCCAGCCCGCGCACCAGGCGCGGGTTCAGGCGGTATTCGATGCCGGCATCGGCCAGGCGCTGGCACACGCCGTCGAAGTGCGCGCGCGATTCCTCGCCCAGGAAGTCGAACAGGCGCGGCGCGCTGTCGGCCATTTCCTGCATGGCGGGATTCTTGGTGTCCAGCACGCGCAGCGGATTGGTGTACATGCGGCGCTGGCCATCCTCGTCGAGGATGTCGCGGTGCTTTTCCAGGTGCTCGATCAGCGCGGCGCGGTGCGCGGCGCGCTCGGCCGGCTGGCCCAGCGAGTTCAGTTCGAGCCGCACGTCGGTCAGGCCCAGCAGCTTCCACAGGCGGCCCAGCATGACGATGAGTTCAGCGTCCACGTCGGGACCGGCGAAGCCCAGCGCCTCGACGTCGATCTGGTGGAACTGGCGATAACGGCCGCGCTGCGGGCGCTCGTGACGGAACACGGGACCGATGGAATAGACGCGCTGCGGGCGATCGTAGAGCAGGTTGTGCTCGATGGACGCGCGCACGATGCCGGCCGTCATTTCCGGACGCATGGTCAGCGACTCGCCGTTGAGCGCGTCGGTGAAGGTGTACATCTCCTTCTCGACGATGTCGGTGACCTCGCCGATGCCGCGCGCGAACAGGCGCGTATGCTCAAGCACCGGCGTGCGCACGTTGCGATAGCCGTAGCCGCGCAGCCAGCCGCGCACGATTTCCTCGAATTGTTCCCAGCGGGCGCTTGCCCCCGGCAACAGGTCATTCATGCCGCGTATCGCGGCCACTTTCTGGAAAGCTTGAGTCATCTTGATCATGTCGTCCCGCGCGCTTGCCGGCGCACGCGACGACCCTACCCTTACTTTTAGTGAGAGGCGTGCGCGCCGTAACGGCGCGCGACGTAGTCTTCGACAATGGCCTGGAACTCTTCGGCGATGCGATCGCCCTTGAGCGTGACCGTGCGCTCGCCATCCACGAACACCGGCGCCGCGGGCACTTCACCCGTGCCCGGCAGGCTGATGCCGATGTCCGCGTGGCGGCTTTCGCCCGGCCCGTTGACCACACAGCCCATGACCGCGACGTTCATGTTCTCGACGCCCGGATACTGCGTGCGCCACAGCGGCATCTGCCGCCGCAGATAGGACTGGATGCTGTCGGCCAGTTCCTGGAAGAACGTGCTGCTGGTGCGGCCGCAACCCGGGCAGGCCACCACCAGCGGCGTGAACGCGCGCAGGCCCATGGTCTGCAGGATTTCCTGCGCCACCACGGCCTCGCGGCAGCGGTCGCCGCCCGGCTCGGGCGTCAGCGAAATGCGGATGGTGTCGCCGATGCCCTGCTGCAACAGCACGGCCAGCGCCGCCGTCGAGGCCACGATGCCCTTGCTGCCCATGCCGGCCTCTGTCAGGCCCAGGTGCAACGGATAGTCGCAACGGGCGGACAGGTCGCGGTAGACGGCGATCAGGTCCTGCACATGGCTGACCTTGCAAGACAGGATGATGGCATCGCGGCGCAGGCCCAGCTCTTCCGCGCGCTGCGCATTGCTGATGGCGGACACGACCAGCGCGTCGCGCATCACCGCCTGGGCTTCCCAGGGCACCGCGCGCTGGTTGTTCTCGTCCATCTTGCGGGCCATCAGCTCGTGATCCAGGCTGCCCCAGTTCACGCCGATGCGCACCGGCTTGTCGTAGCGGCAGGCGACCTCGATCATCTGCGCGAAATTGTCGTCGCGGCGCTTGCCTCCGCCCATGTTGCCCGGATTGATCCGGTACTTGGACAGGGCCTGCGCGCATTCCGGGAATTGCGTCAGCAGCTTGTGGCCGTTGTAGTGGAAGTCACCCACCAGCGGCACGTCCACGCCCATGCGGTCGAGCTGCTCTCGGATGGCCGCGACTTCACGGGCGGCTTCCGGCGTGTTGACCGTGATCCGGACCATTTCGGAACCGGCCAGCGCCAGTTCCTTGACCTGGATCGCCGTGGCGATGGCGTCGGCGGTGTCGGTGTTGGTCATGGACTGGACCACCACCGGCGCGCTGCCGCCGATCGTCACCACGCGCTCGCCCCACTTCACGTCCACCGAACGCGTGGCGCGGCGCGGCGCGGCTCCCACATCGGGAGGCGGCGCGTCCTGGCAAGGCAGAGAGGATTCTTGCATCGGGGAAACCGGGTTTACTTGGACAGCTTGGAGAGCCAGTCGAACGCCAGCCAATGCTGGGGCAGCCAGCCCTGCCAGAACGCGTAGGCCACGCCGGCGGCCAGCACCACCACGATGGCGATCAGCCAGCCCCAGGACGCCGACGAGGAACGCTCGTCGTCGGCCCCGGACTGGGGAATGGAATGCGCGGAATGCAACGCGCCCGGGCTGAGTTTGACCGGCCCGGTGACGCGTTCCTTGGGATCGAGCGACTCGACGATGGCCTTCGAGTCCGCGCCAAGCAGGCGCGCATAGTTGCGGATCAGGCCGCGCAGCGACACGCCCGAGGGCAGGTCGGCCCATTGCTCGTTTTCCAGGGCTTCGATCTGACGGGCGGAGAACTTGATCCGGCTGGACACTTCGTCCACCGACCAGCCCTTGGATTCGCGCAGCGCGCGCAGCGCCGAGCCGATCTTTCCAGTACCGGCCGCGGACGTCTCGGACACCGCTGCGGAAGCCAATTCCTGCGTCATGCATGCACCTGTTTAATTGGTATGGTCTGGCGCTGTGCGGCGTTGCGCTCGGTGATCCGGGTGCGGTCGCGCACTTCCCCGGCCAGCTGGCCGCAAGCGGCATCAATATCGTCGCCCCGGGTCTTGCGCACCGTCGTGACGATGCCCGCGTCCATCAGGCGCTGCGCGAAGACTTTCACGCGCGCCGAAGGCGAGCGCTTCAGGCCCGACTCGGGGAAAGGGTTGAACGGGATCAGGTTGAGCTTGCAGCGCACCAGGCGCGCAAGCTGGATCAATTCCCTGGCGTGCTGGTCGGTATCGTTGATGCCGTCCAGCATGCAATATTCAAAAGTGATGAAGTCGCGCGGCGCGTGCGCCAGATAGCGCTCGCAAGCGGCCAGCAGCTCCTTCAGCGGGTACTTCTTGTTCAGCGGCACGAGTTCGTCGCGCAGCGCGTCGTTGGGCGCGTGCAGCGACACGGCCAGCGCCACCGGACAGTCCTGCGACAGGCGGTCCATCATGGGAACCACGCCCGAGGTCGACACGGTGACTCGGCGGCGCGACAGGCCATAGGCGTTGTCGTCCAGCATGAGGCGCAGCGCCGGCAGAACCTGATCGTAGTTGAGCAGGGGCTCGCCCATGCCCATCATGACGACGTTGCTGACCACGCGGGTGTCTTCGGATGCCTTGGCGCTTTCCAGGCGCGCCGTGCCGATATCGGCCTCGAGCACGCGCTTGGCCCACCACAGCTGGCCGATGATCTCGCTGGTCTTCAGGTTGCGGTTGAAACCCTGGTGCCCGGTCGAGCAGAAACGGCAGTTCACCACGCAGCCGGCCTGGCTGGAGATGCACAGCGTGCCGCGGTCGTCTTCGGGGATGAAGACGGTCTCGATGGCGTTGCCCTGCCCCACGTCGAACAGCCACTTGCGCGTGCCGTCGGACGAACGCTGCTCGGTATTGACCGGCAGGGCCTCGATGCGGCAGCGCTCGGCCAGCTGGCCCCGGAACTCGCGGGCCAGGTCGGTCATGGCGTCGAACGAATCGGCGCCGCGCTGGTGCATCCAGCGCTGCAGCTGGCGGGCGCGAAACGGTTTCCCCCCCCATTGCCCGACTAGCTCGGACAGGGCGGCGCCATCAAGCCCCAGCAGATTGATTCGTTCGACGGATTCCATGACTTGGCAAAGCTAAAAAACGATTACGGCGTTTCCGCGAGAATCAACGGCTGTGGATGTTGATTTCGGGGAAGAAGAAAGCGACTTCGACAGCGGCCGTTTCCGGAGCGTCGGAGCCGTGCACGGCGTTGGCGTCGATGCTGTCGGCGAAGTCGGCGCGGATGGTGCCGGCGGCAGCCTTCTTGGGGTCGGTGGCGCCCATCAGGTCACGGTTCTTCTGGATGGCTTCCTCGCCTTCCAGCACTTGCACGAACACGGGGCCCGAGACCATGAAGTCGACCAGGTCCTTGAAGAAGGGGCGCTCTTTGTGCACGGCGTAGAAACGCTCGGCGTCGGCGCGCGACAGCTGTTGCAGGCGGGCGGCGATGACCTTCAGGCCGGCTTGCTCGAAGCGGGCGACGATCTGGCCGATGACGTTCTTGGCGACGGCGTCGGGCTTGATGATCGAGAGGGTGCGTTGGATGGACATGGAGAACTCCGAAAACTGGTTTCTGACTGGTTTCTGATTAATTGCCCGGCGTGGTTCCGCGCCTGTCGGTTTCACCCTTCAGGCGCCGTCGCGCTGCCTGCGCGCAAGCGGTCCGGAACGCATCACCGTTCCGGGCCGGCCCGAACCACACGGCCGAGGCAGGATTCGACACTGCCCACCTATGTTCCATCCCATGCCGGCCTGCGCCGATATCCCGCCAGGCCGCCGACATTCCGTCTGAGGGAATCCGCCGGCCCGCGGCCCTGCCGAAGTAATGGTCCGGCAATGCCCAACGGACGCGCTGGACGGCATGTTCTGAAATCTCACCGCGTTTTCATTGAAGTTTCAATATGAACTTTTTCAATGAATCCTCAATGAATTCAGGGACTTCCAAAAGGTTTACAGTAACCCGGTATTCTAACACGGCGAGAAGACCGCATTACATCTTAAAATGATCGGTTTGCTGCCCGCCCCCATCGACCGGGCCACCTGTCTGCCGGAACCCTGCAATGACCCAAGCCGCAACCCCGAACGCCGCCGCTGGCGCCACCGAATCCCCGGAGCTTTCCAAGAGCTTCGAACCCGCCGAACTCGAATCCCGCTGGTACGCGGAATGGGAGAAGCGCGGATATTTCACGGCCGGCCAGCACGTAAAAACGGGGCCGGAAGCCACGCCCTATGTGATCCAGTTCCCGCCGCCCAACGTGACGGGCACGCTGCACATGGGCCATGCCTTCAACCAGACCATCATGGACGGCCTGGTCCGCTACCACCGCATGTCGGGCAACGACACCGTGTTCATTCCCGGCACCGACCACGCCGGCATCGCCACGCAGATCGTCGTTGAAAGACAGCTAGACGCCCAAAAGGTTTCGCGCCACGACCTGGGCCGCGAGAAGTTCGTCGAAAAAGTCTGGGAATGGAAGGAAAAGTCCGGCAGCACGATCACCGGACAGGTCCGCCGCCTGGGCGCGTCCGCCGACTGGCCGCGCGAGTACTTCACCATGGACGAGCGCATGTCGCGCGGCGTGGTCGAGACCTTCGTGCGCCTGCATAAACAGGGCCTGATCTACCGCGGCAAGCGCCTGGTCAACTGGGATCCCAAGCTGCTGACGGCCGTGTCCGACCTGGAAGTGGTGTCCGAGGAAACCGACGGCCACATGTGGCACATCCTCTACCCCTTCGTCGACGGCCCGCAGACCATCACCGACAAGGACGGCCAGAGCGTCACGCTGCGCGGCCTGACCATCGCCACCACGCGCCCCGAGACCATGCTGGCCGACGGCGCGCTCTGCGTGCATCCGGAAGACCCGCGCTACAAGCACCTGGTCGGCAAGCTGGTCGAGCTGCCGCTGTGCGACCGCAACATCCCCATCATCGCCGACGATTTCGTCGACCCCGAATTCGGCACCGGCTGCGTCAAGATCACCGGCGCGCACGACTTCAACGACTACGCCTGCGCGCTGCGCCACGATCTGCCCATGATCGTGATCTTCACGTTGGACGCCCACATCAACGAGAACGGCCCCAGCCAATTCCAGGGCATGGAGCGCTACGAGGCCCGCAAGGCCGTGGTCGCCCAGCTGGAGACCGAGGGCTACCTGGTCAAGGTCGAGCCGCACAAGATGATGCAGCCCAAGGGCGACCGCACCGGCGTGGTGCTGGAACCCATGCTGACCGACCAGTGGTTCGTCGCCATGAGCAAGCCGGCGCCCGAAGGCACGCTGAATCCGGGCAAGAGCATCACCCAGGTGGCGCTGGAAGTCGTGGCCGACGGCCGCATCCAGTTCTACCCCGACAACTGGACCACCATCTACAACCAGTGGCTCAACAACATCCAGGACTGGTGCATCTCGCGCCAACTGTGGTGGGGCCACCAGATTCCCGCCTGGTACTCGGAAGACGGCCAGGTGTTCGTCGCCCACGACGAGGCCCAGGCCATCGAGCAGGCCCGCGCCGCCGGCGTGACCGGCGCGCTGACGCGCGACCCCGACGTGCTCGACACCTGGTTCTCGTCCGGCCTGGTGCCCTTCACCACGCTGGGCTGGCCCGAGAACACGCCGGACCTGCAGCGCTACCTGCCGTCCAGCGTGCTGGTCACGGGCTTCGACATCATCTTCTTCTGGGTCGCGCGCATGGTCATGCTGACCACGCACATGACCGGCCAGATCCCGTTCAAGCACGTCTATGTGCACGGCCTGATCCGCGACGCGGACGGCCAGAAGATGAGCAAGTCCAAGGGCAACACGCTGGATCCGGTGGACCTGATCGACGGCATCGACCTGGATGGGCTGGTGACCAAGCGTACCTACGGCCTGATGAACCCCAAGCAGGCCGGCTCCATCGAGAAGGCCACGCGCCGCCAGTACCCCGATGGCATCCCCGCCTTCGGCACCGATGCGCTGCGTTTCACCATGGCCGCCTATGCCACGCTGGGCCGCAACATCAACTTCGACCTGAAGCGCTGCGAGGGCTACCGCAACTTCTGCAACAAGCTCTGGAACGCCACCCGCTTCGTGCTGATGAACACCGAGGGGCATGATCTGACGGGTTCGGACGCCGGCGAGACCTCGTTCGTCGACCGCTGGATCATCAGCCAGCTGCAAACGCTGGAAGCCGACGTGGCGCGCGGCTTCGCCGACTACCGCTTCGACAACGTCGCCAACGCGCTGTACCGCTACGTGTGGGACGAATACTGCGACTGGTACCTGGAGCTGGCCAAGGTCCAGATCCAGACCGGCACGCCCGCCCAGCAACTGGGCACGCGCCGTACGCTGATCCGCGTGCTGGAGGCGGTGCTGCGCCTGGCACACCCCATCATCCCCTTCATCACCGAAGAACTTTGGCAGACCGTCTCGGTGGTGGCGGGCAAGCGCCAGGCCGGCGAGCCCGGCAGCGTCAGCGTGCAACCTTTCCCGGTCGCCAACCCTGCCGCCCAGGACGCGGCGGCGGAAGCCGACGTGGCCGAACTCAAGGCCCAGGTCGAGGCCGTGCGCGCGCTGCGCGGCGAGATGAGCCTGTCGCCGGCCCAGAAGGTGCCGCTGTGCGCCCAGGGCGAAGACAGGAACATGCTCAAGCGCAACGCGCCCTACCTGGCCGCGCTGGCCAAGCTGAGCCAGGTCGACGTGCTGGACGCCCTGCCCGACGCTGGCGCGCCGGTGCAAGTGGTCGGCACAAGCCGCCTGATGCTGCACGTGGAGATCGACGTCGCCGCCGAGCGCGTGCGCCTGGACAAGGAAATCGCCCGCCTCGAAGGCGAGATCACCAAGGCCAACGGCAAGCTGTCCAACGCCAGCTTTGTCGAACGCGCGCCCGCCGCGGTCGTCGAGCAGGAAAAGGCCCGCGTCGCGCAATTCGGCGAAACGCTGCGCAAGGTGCAGGAACAGCGCGCCAAGCTGGGCGCCTGATCGTCCCGCCAGGCCCTGATGGCAAAAACCCCGGACGCAGGTCCGGGGTTTTTTTTGACCATTCTTCGCTGGCCGCTTTTTGGCTGTTTTTTTAACTGGCGCCCGCCCCGCGATGCGCGCATCGCTCGAACCGACAGGCAAAAATGCGACACGGCCAATTCCAGAAGCCGGAATCAAGCCGTCGGATCAGCTGGCCTGGGACGGCTTGGACTTGCGGCGGCGCGCCGGCTTGGGAGGATAGGGATCGGGCAGTCCGGCCAATGCCGCCAGATGACGCTCATCGGCCTTGCCGAGCAGGCCGCGCGTGCGGGCCGCCTCGACCAGCTCGGGCCGCCGGGAAGCCGTCAGTTCCAGCGAGCGCTCGCGCCGCCAGGCGGCGATCTGCGCGTGATGGCCGCTGAGCAGCGGCGCGGGCACGGGCGCGCCCTCATAGACTTCCGGGCGCGTGTAATGCGGGCTGTCGAGCAAGCCCGACAGCGCATCATTGAACGAATCCTGCAAAGCGGAGTCGCCGTCGTTGAGCACGCCGGGCAGCAGGCGCACGGCAGCATCGATAACCGCCAGCGCGGCGATCTCGCCGCCGGACAGGACGAAGTCGCCCAGCGAGATTTCCTGGGTGACGCAACGCTCGATGAAACGCTGGTCCACGCCCTCGTAGCGGCCGCAGATCAGGATCAGCCCGTCGCTCGCGGCCAGGGCCTCGGCTCCGGCCTGGTCATAGCGGCGGCCCACCGGCGCCAGCAAGGCGACCGGCGCAGGCCCAAGGCCCTGGGCAGCCCGCGCCTGCTGGGCGGCGCCGACGGCAGCCTCCAGCGGAGCGGCCATCATCACCATGCCCGGACCGCCCCCATAGGGACGGTCGTCCACGGTGCGATGGACATCATGCGTGAAGTCGCGAGGATTCCAGGCATGCAGGGACCACCGGCCCTGGGCGTGCGCCCGGCCGGTGACGCCGAGGTCGCGCACTACCCCGAACATTTCGGGAAAGAGCGTAACGACGTCGATGCGCATCAGAGGTCCAGCGGCCAGTCGCTGTCGATGCGGCGGGCGGCGAGGTCCACGGAAAGGATGTGCGCGCGCACGAACGGAACGAGCATATCGGCAGGCTTGCCCTTGGCATTGAGGATGGCTTCGGGACCGTCGGCCCCTTCCCTCTGGCACAGGACCTTCAGCACGGCGTGGGCGCCGTTGTCGAAGACCTCGTCCACCACGCCGATCAGCGCGGGTTCGCCATTGGCGTTGGTATACAACGCGCAGCCGATCAGGTCGACCCAGTAGTATTCGTCTTCCTCGGGCGCAGGGAAAGACCCGCGCGAGGCCTGCACGGAAAATCCGCGCAAGGCTTCGGCCAGATCGCGATCGGCAATGCCCGCCAGCTGTGCCACGACCGTGGCGCCCTGGGAACGGGATTGCAGGACCTTGTATGCGACCGGCCCAGACGCGACAACGCCCCGCGCCGATTCGGGCACAGGGCGAGTCAACCACCATTCAGAAGCCGTGAGCAGCACTTCGGCTTGCGCCGAGTGTGGCTGCACCTTGACCCAGCCTTTGATGCCGTAGGCCGCAGTGATGCGGCCCAGCTCGATCAGATCCGCAGGCGCCGCGTTGGAGGTTGCGGCAGCAGACATGTCGTGAGTATGGGTTGCGTAATGGCAGCTATTGAAGCTGTAGCAGGCAGGAAAAACCGGCAGGGCTACCGCGCAGGCACTTAGGCCGCGGCGGAAACCTTGGCCGAGTAGTCCTTGACCAGACGCTCGACAGCGGGCGACAGTTGGGCGCCGTTGCTGGTCCAGTGTTGCACGCGATCCAGCGCAATGCGCAGGTTCTCGGCACCGTCATTGCCCACCGGGTTGTAGAAACCCACGCGTTCAATGAAACGGCCATCGCGACGGTTGCGCGAATCAGCAGCCACCAGGTTGTAGAACGGACGCTTCTTGGACCCACCGCGGGCCAGGCGAATCACCACCATAGGTAATCCCTTGAATTAGTTGTGAAAAACGGGAAATTCTAGCACCTAAAGAAGCCGGCTGGCAAATCCAGGCGCCGAATTTCGTCGGGAAGCGCGTTTTATACGACAAACAGTACGTCAAAACGCCACATCCCTGCATTGTACAAATCCGGGCCGGAACCCGCTCGCCGCCTAGCGCCTGCGCAGGAAATGCGTGCAGCCGCCGTCCGACTCCTGCTGCGCGAGCAGCGCGTTGCCGGTCTGGCGCGAGAACGCCTGGAAATCACGGACGGCATTGCGGTCGGTCGTGACCACCCGCAACACCTGCCCGCTTTCCATCTGCGCCAGGGCCTTCTTGGCGCGCAGGATGGGCAAGGGGCAGGTCAGGCCGCTGGCGTCGACTTCCGCATCGAAAGCCGGCGCCTCGCCGCCCTGCCCTGCCTGTGCGTCCGACGAATCCATCAGAGACGCTCTTCCACCCACTTCTGCACGCTGGCGATCGCCGCCGGCAGGGCTGCGGCGTCGGTGCCGCCGCCCATGGCCATGTCCGGACGTCCGCCCCCCTTGCCGCCCACCTGGCCGGCCACGAAGCCCACCAGGTCGCCGGCCTTGACGCGGCCGGTCAGGTCGGCCGTGACGCCGCCCACCACGCTGATCTTGCCTTCGGCGCCGGTCGCCAGCAGCACGACCGCGGGCTTCAGGCGGTCCTTGAGGTTGTCGACCATGCCGCGCAGGGCCTTGGGATCGACGTCGGCGATGCTGGCGGCCAGGACCTTGATGCCCTTGACCTCGACCGCGGCGCTGGACGCCAGGTCGTTGCCGGCGCTGGCGGCCAGCTTGCTGCGCGACTGCTCCAGGTCCTTTTCCAGGGCCTTGACCTGATCCTGCACCTGCGCGATGCGCGCGGGCAGGTCGGCCGGCGTGCTGCGCAGCATGCCCGCGACCTGCGTCAGCAGCGCGTTCTGGTTCTGCACCCAGGCCAGCGCGTTGTCGCCGGTGATGGCTTCGACGCGACGCACGCCCGCGGCCACGCCGCCTTCGGACACGATCTTGAACAGGCCGATGTCGCCGGTGCGGGACACGTGGGTGCCGCCGCAGAGTTCGCGCGAGAAGCCGATATCCAGCACACGCACGGTGTCGCCGTACTTCTCGCCGAACAGCGCCATGGCGCCGCCCTTGACCGCGTCGTCATAGGGCATGACCTGCGCCACGGTGGGCTGGTTGGCCAGGATCTCGGCATTGACGATGGCTTCCACGCGGGCGATCTGCTCGGCGGTCAGCGGCGCGTCCTGCGCGAAGTCGAAACGGGTCTTGTCGGGATCGACCAGCGAGCCGCGCTGCTGGACGTGGGCGCCCAGCACCTGGCGCAGCGCCTTGTGCATCAGGTGGGTGGCGGAGTGGTTGCGCACGGTGCGCGCGCGGCGCACGGCGTCGACGCGGGCCAGCAGGCTGTCGCCCACCGACAGCGTGCCCGATTCCAGCACGCCATGATGGCCGAACACACCGGCCTGGATCTTGAGCGTATCGGCCACGGCGAAGCGCAGGCCGTCGGCTTCCAGCAGGCCGGTGTCGCCAACCTGGCCACCCGATTCGGCATAGAACGGCGTGGCATCGAGCACCACGACCGCGCTCTGGCCGGCCTGCACCTGCTGCACCTGGGTGCCGTCCACGTACAGGGCGGTGACCTTGGCGCCACTCAGCTCGAGCTGCTCGTAGCCTTCGAAGCGCGTGTCGGCGCCTTCGTAGCTCAGGCCCTCGGCCATCTTGAACTTGCCCGCGGCGCGGGCCTGGTCGCGCTGGCGCTCCATGGCGGCCTCGAAGCCGGCCATATCCACGTCGACATCGCGCTCGCGGCAGATGTCGGCGGTCAGGTCCACCGGGAAGCCGTAGGTGTCGTATAGCGTGAACAGCGTGGTGCCGTCCAGCTGGCCGCCCTTGGCCACGCCGGCCAACGCGCCATCCAGGATGCGCATGCCGTGTTCCAGCGTCTCGCCGAAGCGCTCTTCTTCCTGCTTGAGCACCTGGGCCACGCGCTCGGCGATGGCGGCCAGCTCGGGGTAGGCTTCGCCCATCTCGGCGACCAGGTCCGGCACCAGGCGGTGGAAGAAGGGCTTGGTCTGGCCCAGCTTGTAGCCGTGGCGCAGCGCGCGGCGCACGATGCGGCGCAGCACGTAGCCGCGGCCTTCGTTGCTGGGGATCACGCCGTCGACGATGAGGAACGAGCAGGCGCGGATATGGTCGGCGATGACCTTGAGGGAGTTGTCTTCCAGGTTCTTGACGCCGGTCTCGCGCGCGGCGGCGGCGATCAGGCGCTGGAACAGGTCGATTTCATAATTCGAATGCACGCCCTGCAGCACGGCGGCGATGCGTTCCAGGCCCATGCCGGTATCGACACAGGGACGCGGCAGGCGCGGCATGTTGCCGGCGGCGTCGCGTTCGAACTGCATGAACACCAGGTTCCAGATCTCGATGTAGCGGTCGCCGTCTTCCTCGGGCGATCCCGGGGGGCCGCCCCACACGTCCGGGCCGTGGTCGTAGAAGATTTCCGAGCACGGACCGCAGGGGCCGGTGTCGGCCATCTGCCAGAAGTTGTCGGAGGCGTAGCGCGCACCCTTGTTGTCGCCGATGCGGATGATCCGCTCGGCCGGCACGCCGACTTCCTTGGCCCAGATGTCGTAGGCCTCGTCGTCTTCCTGGTACACCGTGACCCACAGCTTCTCGGCGGGCAGCTTGTAGACCTGGGTCAGCAGCTCCCAGGCGTACGAGATGGCGTCGCGCTTGAAGTAGTCGCCGAAGCTGAAGTTGCCCAGCATCTCGAAGAACGTGTGGTGGCGCGCGGTGTAGCCCACGTTTTCCAGGTCATTGTGCTTGCCGCCGGCCCGCACGCTGCGCTGCGACGATGTCGCGCGCGAATACGCGCGCGTCTCCTTGCCCGTGAACACGTCCTTGAACTGGACCATGCCCGAGTTGGTGAAGAGCAGGGTCGGGTCGTTGCCCGGCACGAGCGACGACGAAGGAACGATGGTGTGTCCCTTGGACTTGAAGAATTGCAGGAACTGCTGGCGAATCTCGGAGGATTTCATCGTGGATGACGCGGAATTTAGGCGAATCTTTGATTATATAGAGGGTTGGCGGCAATGGAGTCCCTCCCGGTCGCTGCCGTCCGGCTCCTGACTGCGCAGCGCCGTGGCCCTCAGGCCGCCGCCCTGGAAGCGCAGTTCGGGCCAGACCCCGGGCAGCACCACGTAGGGCGCCCGGCGCGTGTGCGGCAACGGGCGCTCGCCCTCATCGTCCACGCCCAGGATGGCCGGCAGCCGGACATCTGGAGCGAAATGCAGCCAGGTTTCACGGCCGTCGTCGAATACCTGCATCGGCGCGACGGCCTGGTCGCCGGACAGGCGCCAGCCGAAATCGAACGGGCGCGCCGACGGCGCCGGCACCGGCCAGGCCGCCCCGTCCATGCCCGGCGGGCTTGCGCAAGCCCCAAGCCCGCCCAAGCCGGCCACGATGATGATCCACCGAAACATGCCCACCCCTCCGTCACCGGCGCGCCGGACGGCGCACGCTTGCGGGCATGATCGCGGGCGGCGAAACCCGGCGCCAGACTGGCATGTACGGAGGGACGGATTGATCCCCGTGCCGTCGCGCCGGGCGACGACACAAGCCGGAAAGACACGGCCCGGCAATGGCTGGCCGCCGCACCCGGCACGCCGGCAAGGCGTAAAAAAGCCCGGTCCGGGGACCGGGCCTTGCCTGAAGCGACCGCCGGACAGCGTCGCGCTCAGCGTTGCGTGGCGATGGTGCGCGCCTGGTTGGCGGCGTTGTTCAGCGCAGCCATCGGCGGGGTCTTGCCTTCGAACGCGTCGGTCAGCTGCTGGTTCAGCACCGGTTCGATACGCGTGTAGTTCGCCATGCGGAAGCCGCGGCTGTTGGCGGCCGGACGGGCGCTCATGGAAGCGATCACGGCTTGCGCGCCGGGAATGCTCTTGTAGAACGACACGTCGGAGGCGCGGAACGCGGCCTCGGTCAGCGGCAGGTAGCCGGTGCGCTGGTGCCATTCGGCGGCAACCACGGGCTTGGACAGCCAGGCCAGGAACTGGGCCGTGGCCTTTTCCTGGTCCTTCGGATGGCCTTCCATCGCCCACAGGGCCGAGCCGCTGACGAAGGGCTGGCCGCCATTGCTGGTGGCCTGGTCATAGTACGGCAGCGGCGCGACGCCGAAGGACAGCGACTTGGTCGCCAGGAACTGGCCGAACGAACCGGAATTGGACGTCAGCACCGCGCACTCGCCCTTGGCGAACAGCTTGTCGGCGCCGTTGTCGGCCGTATGCGCCATGAACAGCAGCGAACGCTTCCAGCTCACCATCAGCGAGATGTGGCGCATGTAGAGCGTGTCGAACTGCATGGCCGGCGCCGGCGTCTTCTTGGTGACGGCGTCCAGGCCATTGTTGTTGCTGGTGAACAGCTGGCCATTCACGGGCGCCAGGTTCTCAAGGTGCACCGCGACCTGATCGCTGGAGGCATAGGGACAGTCGATGTCGGCCACGTCGCGCAGCTTGAGCAGCTCGCCCTGCAGGGTGGACCAGGTGCGGGCGGGCTTCTGCGGATCCAGGCCGGCCTTCTTGTAGGCGGCGGTGTTGTAGAACATCACCGGTATCTCGGCCATCCAGGGGAAGGCCAGCAGACGACCCTTGCCGTCGCGCACGAAGCTGCTGGTGGCGGGCACGTACCAGTTCAGGTCCTTGATCGGATACTTGGCCAGCAGCTCGTACATCGGCATCACGGCCTTGTGCTCGGCCACGACTTCGGGCGAACGGTTGTCGGCCAGTTGCAGCAGGTTGGGGGCTTTCTTGGCCTTGACCGCGGCGGTCGTCTCTTGCTGCAGCTGCGCCTGCGAGGCGAACGCGCGCAGCGTGACGCTGACCTGGTCCTGCTCCTTGTTGTATTGCTTGGCCAGCTTTTCGAACTCGGCCTTGTTCGCGTCGGTCAGCGTATGCCAGACCTGGATTTCCACGGGGGCGGCATGCGCCACGCCCGCGGCCGCCATGGCGGCGCCAAAGACCCATGCCCGCCGGCTGGCGAACATCGCGCGGGCAACACCCGCCAATTGCAGTTTCTTCATAGGTTCACAGACCAAGGAAAGGAAATTCCGGTTCAGGCTGGCGCCCGCTGACCACGTCAGCCAGGGCCCGGCCCGAGCCAACACCCATCGTCCAGCCGAGCGTACCGTGTCCCGTGTTGACATACAAATTGGGGATACGGCTGCGGCCGATGATGGGCACGTTGGAAGGCGTGGACGGGCGCAGGCCCGACCAATAGCCGACGCGCTCGAAATCGAGCGCGTCGGGAAAAAGTTCACGGGCGAGGCGGGTAAGCGCCTCGCAACGCGCGGTGTTCAGGCCACGGGAATAGCCCGACAGCTCGGCCGTGCCGGCCATACGCAGCCGGTCGCCCAGCCGCGAGAAGACGATCTTGTGGCTGCTGTCCGTCAGGCTGACCACGGGCGCGGCATCGGGCCTGACGATCGGGAAAGTCGCCGAATAACCCTTGGCCGGATAGACGTTGCAGGGGATGCCCAGCGGACGCAGCATGGCGGGGCTGAAGCTGCCCATCGCCACCACGTAGGCGTCGGCCGACAGCGTGCCGTAGCGGCCATCCGGATCGATCAGCTCGACGCCCTGCACGTTGCCGCCGGCGGTGAGCAGCCGGGTAGCCTGGGTGTTGTAGCGGAACTCGACGCCGGCCCGCGCGCAATGCTCGGCCAGCGCGACCGTGAACAGGTGCACGTCGCCGCTTTCGTCTTCCGGGGTGTAGTCGCCGCCGACGATGGTGTTGCGGTGCGGCGCCAGCGCGGGCTCGATGGCGACGACCTCGTCGGCCGACACCACGCGGCGCTCGACGCCGAAGTCGCGCATCAGTCCGGCGGCGCGCTGGGAGTTTTCGAATTCCTGCGGATCGCGATAGAAGTTCAGGATGCCGCGCTCCAGATGGTCGTACTGGATGCCCAGGTCGGCGCGCATGGCGCGCAGCGTGGCGCGGCTGTATTCGGCCATGCGGACCATGGCGCGGATGTTGGGCGCCAGTCTGCCGGGCAGGCACTCGCGCAGGAACGCCAGGCCCCACATCCATTGACGCCAGTCAAGCTGCGGGCGGAACAGCAGCGGCGCGTCTTCCTGGAACATCCACTTCAACAGCTTGAACGGCGCCTGGGGATTGGCCCAGGGTTCGGCGTAGGACACCGAGATCTGCGCGCCGTTGGCCAGGCTGGTTTCCTGGGCGGGGCCGGTGCAGCGGTCGATCACCACGACGTCGTGGCCCGCCTGGCTCAGCCACCAGGCGCTGGAAATTCCGATGATGCCGCTACCCAATACCGCTACTTTCATGCCCGCATTGCTCCATGCGCGGAGTCTGGCGTCGGACCCGATGTCCGCGCGCCGCTCCAGGCCGCCGCCGAAATGACACTGCAGTTTACTCCGGCGGCTTGCCGCCGCCTACGATGCCCGCAGGCAAAAATTGGGGCGGAATCCGACAGCCCGGCTCCGGCCTGCCTGATCCGCCCCTTGCACCCGGCCGGCCAGGCCCGGCTCAGCCGGCGGCCTTGGCCAGATCGGCTTCCGAGGTGAAGGCGTCGGCGTAGAACTCTTCCGCCGGCAGGCCGCACTGGACGCTGAATTCGCGCCGCGCCGCGTCCACCATCAAGGGCGTGCCGCAGGCATAGACCTGGTGGCCCGACATATCGGCGATGTCCTGCATCACGGCCTCGTGCACGAAGCCGGTGCGGCCCGTCCAGCCGTCTTCCTGCAGCGCGTTGGAAACCACGGGCACGTAGCGGAATCCGGGCAGCGCCTCGGTCCACGACTGCGCCAGCGCGTCCATGTACAGATCCTGCGGACGACGGCCACCCCAGTACAGCGACACCGGACGCTGGATGTTCTTGTGGATCATGTGCTCGACGATGGCCTTGACCGGCGCGAAGCCGGTGCCGCTGGCCAGCAGCACCACCGGCTTGTCGCTGTCCTCGCGCAGGAAGAAGGAGCCGAACGGCCCTTCCAGGCGCAGGATCTCGCGCTCTTTCATCTGCGTGGCGCCGGCGCCGAACACATGGTCGGTGAACAGGCCGCCGGGCATGTGGCGGATGTGCAGCTCCAGCGGGCTGCCGGTGTGCGGCGCGCCGGCCATGGAATAGCTGCGGCGGCGGCCGTCCTTCAGGATGACCTCGACGTACTGGCCCGCGTAGTAGCGGAACTGCTCGGAGGCCGGCAGTTGCAGCTTGAGCACGGTGACGTCGGGCGCGGCGCGTTCCATCGTCTGCACGCGCGATGGCAGCTTGCGGATCTGGATGTCGCTGGCGAGGCGAACCTCGGTGGATTCCACCACCAGGTCAGACTCGGGCCGCGCCTGGCAGAACAGCGTATAGCCGTCGGCCAGTTCTTCGGGCGACAGGATCTGCGCGGGGTACTGGCCGGCGTCGAACTCCCCGGACACCACCTTGCCCTTGCAGGTGGAGCAGGCGCCGTTGCGGCAGCTGTAAGGCAGCACGATGCCCGCGGCCAGGGCCGCGTCGAGCACGGTCTGGCCGGGCTCGACCGGGAACTGGTGCTTGCTGGGTTGGATGATGACCTGGAAGCTCATGGCATGAAACAGTATGGGGTTGACGGGGCGCGCCATCGCGCGCGTCCCGCCCGGCCCGGCCTCAGGCCGGGAACTTGCGGATTTCCTTGACGCGGTTGGCGTCGTCCACCAGCACGACCTTCGGCTTGTGCGTCGCGGAGTCTTCCTCGGACATGGGGCCGTAGGTGCAGATGATCATCAGGTCGCCCACCTGGGCGCGGCGGGCGGCGGCGCCGTTCAGCGAGATCGCGCCGCTGCCGCGGGCGGCCTTGATGATGTAGGTGTCGAAGCGCTCGCCGTTGTTGACGTTGTAGAGCTCGATGCGCTCGAACTCGCGCATGCCGGCAGCGTCCAGCAGGTCCTCGTCGATGCCGCAAGACCCCTCGTAATGCAGGTCGGCTTCGGTGACGGTGACGCGGTGCAGCTTGGCCCGCAGCATGATGCGTTGCATGGTAGAAAATATCCTGGTTTCGCGGCCCGGAGCGCGAAGTGATGCAAGGATCCCGTCCTGGCGGCCAGCCTCGGCCAGCGACGCCCGGAACGGGACGGAAGGACGACGGCGCCCGGTTTTGCCGTCGAAAGCCGGTATTCTATAATTTTTGCCGCTGCGGGACGGCCCGCGGCTGCGCGCGATCAAACACGCCGCGCATCCTGTCCCGGGGACGACCCCATCGCGCCGGCGGCGCGCCGGCAATCGGCGCATCGGTCATGCCGGCGCGGCTTTTGTAGGAGTCGTCATGACTTGGATCATCCTGGTACTCGCGGGCCTGTTTGAAATCGTCTGGGCCGTGGGCCTGAAATACACGCACGGATTCACCCGCCTCGTCCCCTCGCTCGTCACCGTGGCCGGCATGGCCATCAGCTTCTGGCTGCTGGCCCTGGCCATGAAGACGCTGCCGCTGGGCACCGCCTACGCCATCTGGGTAGGCATCGGCACCATCGGCGCCTTCATCGCCGGCATCGTCCTGTTCGGGGAATCCACCAGCTGGATGCGCATCGTCAGCGTGGGACTGATCGTGCTGGGGCTGGTCGGCCTGAAGCTGTCGTCGGCCTGATGCCCATCCGGCCCTGATCCCGGGGCGCGCCCGGCGGCCATGTCCGCCGGGC